>JBFOLV010000510.1:0-6512 GCA_040830325.1 Kordiimonas sp.
AACCTAGCTTTCTACTGCATCAGGATGTGTGCAAGCCTCAATATTTTTAGGCATTGTACCGGGCGGTGCATAATTCTCGTCGTGCTTTGCTAGTACTGTGTCAGCAACAAAAAGGCCCGAATCATCAAGAGCACCCTCAGTTACAACACCCTGCCCTTCACGAAACAAGTCAGGAAGAATGCCTTTATAGGTAACCGAAATATCAGCAACACAGTCTGTAACCTCAAACATGTAAGTAAGGCCATCTTCGAGACGTGAGAAACTACCGGTTTTTACTAAGCCGCCAAGCCTAAAGCGCTGGCCAACGGCTACTTGTTTTTCCTGCACGGCAGTTGGTTGCAAAAATAGACTGAGGCTGTCACCACCGAGAGCAAACAGCACCAAAAGAACTGCCCCCATAAAAGCAATAAGAGCCGTCGAAAGAACAACAAGCCGTTGCTTCTTGCGAGATTTCAATCCTTTTGCCATTAACGTTCGCCTTCAGCTTTGCGGGCCTGCCGGAGAGCAAGTACCTGACGCTCGCTTCGCTTCATAGCCATGTAGCTTCTAAGAGCGAGCGCCACCAATGCCACAGCAGAGATACTGTAAGTTGCAACGATATAGCCTGTATAATCACTCATGCTTTATCTTTCTTAATCACGAGGCCTAATCATTCAGCAGTTGCTTGACGCATAACGTCAATTTTGCGGTTGTTAATTTCGAGCTTCATCCGCCACAGCACAACCACAAGAAAATAAAGTTGATAGGCAACACCCATAATCAACAATGGTGTTAACATTTCCGCTGGCATTGTAGGGCCATCCACGCGCATTACGCTCGCCGGTTGGTGAAGAGTATTCCACCATTCAACTGAAAATTTAATGATTGGCAAATTCACCACACCCACAAGTGCGAGAATAGATGCAGCCCGTCCTGCCTTTTCTTCCTCATCGAGCGCCTGCCATATAGCCATGTACCCAATATAAAGGAAAAAGAGCACTAACACGCTGGTCATGCGCCCATCCCATTCCCAGTAAGTACCCCACATAGGCTTGCCCCAGAGGGAACCGGTAATGAGGGAAAGTGCAGTTATCATTGCACCGATAGGGGCCGCTGCCTTACCTGCTATGAGGGCCAGTGGATGCCGCCACACCAGAGCTGTAAAACTGGCTACAGCAATGAAGGCATAAATGAACATTGCGCTCCATGCGGCAGGCACATGCACATACATCATGCGTACACTTTCACCCTGCTGATAATCAGCGGGACTATTAAAAAGTGCGTAATAAAGCCCTACTGCAAAGGCAATAAGCGCTGCAGTAATAGCCCACGGCAGAATACGATCTGCTAGGCGCGTAAATTTGGCTGGGTTGGCGAATCTATGCATGGGCTCTAACTATCGTTTTCCTTGGGTTACGGCAAGTGCGACTTGGTGTCTCAGCTTCACCTGTTTGTTACTTTTTCAGCTCTCTATTCCAGAGACAAGCGTAAAGCACCTGCTGTTGCAAAAGGTGAAATGATCGCAGCCATCAAAGTGACCGCAGCGAGTAAAGCAAGATGCGGCGCCGGATCACTCGCATATATAGCTGCATCAATAGCACCAACCCCGAATATCAGGGTAGGTATATATAGCGGTAGCACCAATAGAGACATGAGCACGCCGCCACGCCTCACCGAGACAGTTAAGGCTGCACCAACACCACCCAGCAAACTGAGCGCAGGTGTACCAACAATGAGAGATAGTATGAGGTATACATACCCCTCCACCGGCAACTTAAGGATAAGGCCTAGAATAGGCGCCGCAACAACAAGCGGCAAAATTGTAGCAAACCAGTGCGCCAACATTTTTGCAGAAACAACAGCCATCAACCCAACCGGAGAACTGGCTAAATCATCAAGGCTTCCATCTTCATAATCAGCCTGAAACAGCCGGTCGAGACTAAGAAGGCATGCGAGAAGCGCAACCACCCATATGACCCCAGCGGCTACCCGCGCCAGTATTTGTGGTTCTGGCCCTATGCCAAACGGGAACAAAGTCACTGCGATCAGAAAAAATGACAACGCCATGGTACCCGTACCACCTTGCGACCAGGCAAGGCGCATATCGCGCCATACAATACCTTTGAAGATAGAGAAATTGTTTGGGGCCTGACTATTCATAGCCAAACCTCTTCTTCTTGCACCTTAGGAACACAGTTCGCCATTTCTAACGTTTGACCGTCAATTCCAACCGGATCGTGAGAAGCAGCAATGATTATTCCGCCATTTTTAAGGTGTTTTTTCATCATGAGACACAGAAGCTCACGATTGGCACTATCGAGGCCCACAGTTGGCTCATCCATGAGCCAAATAGGGCGGTCTAGGAGAAGAAACCGTAGAAGCGAACACCTATGTGTTTGCCCACTTGAGAAAAACCGCACAGGATGATCAATAAGGGCCTGCAAACCAAAAGCTTTTGCTGCTTCCATCAATTGGGATTCTTCCAGAACACAGCCAGTCATCAATTGATAATAGGCGATCATATTTTTTCTGAGCGTTAATACAGGTTTCAAACCGTGCTGATGCCCAGAATAAATAAATGCCCCAGTATCTGGAATGTCTTCAGAACCAATGCTTTCACCAGCATATGAAAGGGTTCCACTGCGCGCTGAAATAAAGCCTGCAAGTAGCCTTATGAGCGTTGTTTTACCACTGCCGTTAGCTCCTTTGAGATGTAGAAAATCACCCGCACCCACACTGAATGACACCCCCTCAAAGACCAAGCGACCACCCCGTTTACAGGATAGGTTTTCCGCTACTAATCGGGCATCTGTCAGGTTATTTTCTGGGTACTCTTGCATGGCTGCAAGCTAGCGAATGCGCCGGCTTCAAACAAGAAAAGAAATTAAAATCAATTACTAAGGTCCACATGCACCTTCAACAGCCAACTAAAATGCCCTATATACTATTTGATTTTATAGTACACAGGTCGCGATGAATTTAGACGCAACAAGTTGGCAAGACGGCGTATTAATAGCAGGAATCGTTCTGCTAATTCAGCTACTTGCGAGCGTTCATATTCTCAAAACAAAAGATGAAGTAAGGTCCGCGATTGCTTGGATTGGCCTAGTATGGCTCGCCCCTATCTTTGGACTACTATCTTATCTTTTATTCGGTATGAGCAGGATTCAGCGCCGCGCTAGAATTTCACGAATAAAACAGGGCCTCGCACCCCGCTCAGGAACACTCATTGACCCTGACGGCCCCTCGCTCTTAGAGGTTCTTCCGAGTGCCCCAAATCGCTGGCAATCGCATGCTCGATTGGCTGGTCGCGTCAGTTCCCTACCACTTACCACTGGCAATGCGATTGAACCCCTTGAGGGTGGTCGTGAAGCTTATGATGCCATGATTGACGCAATCGACTCTGCTAAACATACCGTTGCATTAACAACCTATATTTTTCAAGCAGACCAAGCGGGACGGCGATTTGTGGCAGCACTTGCGCGTGCCCACGAGCGCGGCGTTAAAGTTCGAGTTCTTGTCGATGCTGTAGGCAACCTTTATGGTTTTAAGCCTGTCTCCAACTTACTGAGACGACGAGGTGTACCCGTTGCTGTTTTTAATCCTGCACGCCTATCTTGGCGCCTAGCTTTCTTCAATCTGCGTACTCACAGGAAACTCCTTATTGTAGATGGTTACAAAGGGTTTGCTGGTGGCCTAAATATCCGGAAACACCATCTACCTGACGAAAACGGAAAGCTACGAGTAAGAGATACCCATTTCAGTATTCAAGGGCCTGTAGTTAGCCAGATGATGGATGCCTTTGCAGATGACTGGGCGTTTTCCAGCGGTGAGGAATTGCCTGACGAAGAATGGATGCCCGTTGTTGAGAGTACGCGAGATGGGTATGCCGCTCGTTCAATTGCTGATGGGCCCGACGAACCTAACCGGAAAGCCGCTCTTATCATGGAAAGCGCATTAGCATCAGCACGAGAGCGCGTGCAAATAATTTCACCCTACTTCCTTCCTGAACAAGCACTCGTTTCTGCATTAAAGCAAGCAGCGCTCAGAGGTGTACGGGTGGATATCTTGATACCAGAACGAAATAATTTACCCCTGTTCGGTATCGCCGCCATGTCAGGCCTACGACAACTCCTACAGGCGGGCTGTCATGTGTATCTATCTAAACCACCCTTTGATCACAGTAAGCTAATGATTGTAGACAATCGCTGGGCATTATTCGGATCATCAAACTGGGATGCCCGTTCACTCAAGTTAAACTTTGAATTCAACATAGAAGTTTACAACGCAAGCTTCGCTAAGAAGCTTGGCGCCTGGGTACAAGAAAGATTTGAAATGTCGGATGCCATATCCATAGCTGAATTTGATAAACGTCCACGAATCAAACGTTTTTTTGGGCGCATCTTATGGTTAGCTAGCCCCTATCTCTAAGATTTAGGGGTACCCTTTTTGTATTTATGCATACGCGCATCAATTTCAGCCTTCAAGCCTTGCTCAAGCTTGATTTTAAACAGAATTTCAGCAATCAAAAACGAAGGGGCCATAAAGACTTGCAGAATATTGTCAAAGAGAGCTGGTTTGCGGCCTTCGTAGATGTGACCAGCAAACTGGATCGCCCATCCACCAATGAAGAAAACAGCAAAAGCCTGAAGTGCTAGCGGAAAACCCAAGCTACCAATCGACTCAGCATAAAACAACAAAAGCCCATATATAAAAGCGGATATGGTACCAACCAGTGGTGCCGCAAAAATGTAAAATAAAACAAGTGCAATCATTAAAATCGCAGCAAGAGTAATTGGTCCTGAAGGCGTTGATACTAAAGTCACAGTCGATGCGATAATCAATAATGAGAAAACAATCATTGGGACACCGACATAATGTGTTAACTGATTCCGCCAATCTCGGTGATATGCAGAATACATCGCCATCTGCTCAAAAAACCAATTACGCATCTAACCTTCCTCCCTGTAAGCCCATCCGTAACATGGCGCAGAACGAGAAGAAATCAATCAAATTCTAGAAGCTACAGGCCTAGCCCTTTAGCCGACTGTCTGTACCCCACTCAATCTGATCCAAGAGAAGCGTGAGGTGCGCATTATTATAATCTCGTTGCAATTAATATTGAGAATCACTATTAATTGCATTAAAGGATCAATTAATTGATTGAACGAGGATCAAAATGACACTTAAAAAGATATTGGCAGCACCTTTATTCGCTGCAGCATTTACTGTAACAGCGTCCGCACACACGCCCTATCTTGCCCCTAGCAGTTTCTCCCCTGTTTTTGGGAAGATGGTTACTCTAGATGCTGCTTTTGCTGAAAAATTCTTTGTGCCAGAGGCGGCCTTCTCGGGTAGTGATTTCAAAATCACCAATCCAAATGGCACGACTGTCGCGCCGGATTCAATCAGCGCCCTACAAACCCGCGTTGTTGTTGAACACGCACTGGAAGACAAAGGCACCTATAAATTTTCCACCGGGCATCGTGTTGGAAAAATCTTCCGGATCTACGAGAAAGATGGCAAGCGTCATGTGATGGAAAAACCGGAAGAACTGCTTCCTGAAGGCGCAAAAGAGCTGTCTTTCTTTCAGGCTATCACTCTTGCAGAGACATATGTGACCAAAGGCGCACCTGATAATGGGGCCATTCAAGCATGGGACAAAGGCCTCGAAATTAAGCCGGAAACACACCCCAACGAAATTTACGCTGGCGAAAGCTTCGACTTTACCGTTGCGTTTGAAGGACAACCAGTAGCTGATCAAAAACTGGATGTCTTCACAGCGCAAGGCGAATTCAGCCCCAAAAATGCTGTGGCGCAGATCACTACAGATGCGTCAGGTGCAGCCAGTTTCACTCCCGAAGAGGCGGGCGTATATCTGGTTCGCACACGCCACAGAGCACCAGCACCAGAAGGCGCCGCGGCCCCTGTTTACAGCCACACTTACACACTTGTTTTAGAGGCTGCACGCTAACCCGTAGCGCCCAAACCTGCTCAACGAGGACATGTTATGAAAAAAACACTCGCAATCTCCGCCCTAGCTTTTGCAACAGCTAGTTTAGTAACGCCAGCAAATGCAGCATCTCATTTTATGAAAGGCATGATTGATAATTATGACTTAAATGGTGATGGCCGCGTAACCTCTGAGGAGTACGCCCAAGTGCGCATTTCTCGGTTTGCTGCAACCGATAAAAATGGTGACGGCACCATTAACCCGGCTGAATATCTGGCAGAATTTGAGGTTCGCTTAGAGGCTATGCTGAAAGCCTCTGAGATCAAAAAAACAAATGCCGCTTTTGATCAATACCGTGACATGGACAACAATCTCGACCATGTAATCACGCGTGAAGAATATGTGCGTGCTGCAGAAGCATACTTTGCATCGCAAGACAAAAATGAAGATGGCCTGCTCAGTAAAGATGATAGCAAAAATCGTCGCTTTGGTAGCGTGATGAAGAAGTATGATACCGACGGAAACAACGAAGTTACATTCGATGAATTCAAAAAGGTTGAAGACGCTGCGTTCCTAAACG
>JBFOLV010000511.1:0-2626 GCA_040830325.1 Kordiimonas sp.
AAAAACACAGCGTTTGATTTCAATCTCAGCAATATCTTTCAATAACTGTCGAAAGCTCACGTTTTCAGAAAAGGTGATATCACCTTTGAATGCTACTGTCGCAGCGTCGCCATCTTTATCAATGCGGTATTCCATTCGCGCCTCCTAATTAGCTAAAATAATTCACTATTGTCTTCTTCTTCAAAAGCATCAGGCTTAGCTTCAGAAGAACTTTCTTCTATCTGACTATCACCAACTTCACCGAACATTTCAATGTCATCTTCATCATCATCACCAAACAAATCTACGCCGTCATCATCTTCAGGGACTTCAGAAACATAAGGCTTAGCCGGCTCACTGCTCGGGTTTTTCAGCACCATGCCCTGAACAAACCTCTCGCGCATTTCCCCAAGTTGACAGCGTTTGATCATAGCTTCCACCCAAGCTTCCATCATGTCCGTGTCGTCTTCAATTTCGGGCAACCCTGAACCCTGACGTGTCTCATCAGCTAAATCATGCGACAACTCTGATAATACCGACAATGTGGTACGCACACCGTCCAGTTGTTGTTGTGCTTTATCCTGAAATTGAAAACGCTGAATTACATTAGAAATTTCATACTGAAGCTTTGATGAAAGCTCTGCTGAAATGGCCAGTTTCTCGGTAAATGACTGATTTTGGTCTACCAACGCCGTCATCATACCTTCAATTCGATCTTTTGCCTTCAGATTGCCGCTCATGTCCAAACTAGCGATCGACTGCAACTGTTCGTGGCCCTTTTCAATACCATTATGCACAGCATCAACCCGTGTGCGAAGCGTGCCAGCTAACTGGTTAATATTCTTAGATAACTCTCGAACTTCATCCGCAACAACACCAAACCCTTTACCTGCCTCACCAGCGCGAGTGGCTTCAATCTTTGCATTCAATGCAAGTAGGTTCGTCTGCTTATTAATTTGTTCAATCTCTCCGATGTGCTGTACAACTTCCGCAACATCAACAACCACATCATCCAACGCATAAACCAGAGACATGGCAGTTTGTGATAGATGGAGGACATTCAGTATCCCCTCCGCAAAAACCGTCTCCAAAAAAGCAACGACTTCGGGCAATGTCATGCGCTCGTCACCCAAGTCTATGGATGAGGCAGCTTGCACAATTTCCGCCATTCCAGCGGTTTGATCTTGGGCGTGTCCAACTAAGTTCTGGAACATTTCGCTCAGTTCGCCAGTGCTGTTTTCAACAAGCTTTGCGACTAAATCGATCTCATGGTCTAATGTTGAGAAACTACGTCCATAAACATGGTGCATCTCGAGCCACCTATGCAAGGAACTAGCGAGAATTTGCTCACGGCTTTGCCCAGCCGCTTCCTCAATGGCAATATCATTTGCCACTTCTTGAACGCTGGTCTCACTAACTGATGCCATAACGGTTTCCTAACATAGTCTTCAACTTGCACATCGTGCGCTAAGGGGTCTTAGCAGATGGTTAACTATACATAATTTTTAGAACTAATTTGCTTACGGCCAGCAATAGCCTTCGATTTCACTGGCAATCTTTGAAAGAGGAACCTCCTTTTCAACTCCTCCAACTTCCATCGCCACCTTTGGCATACCGTAGACAACACAGCTATCTTGTGATTGCCCAATAGTGTGGGCACCTTTTCTTCTCAGCGCAAGCATACCACGCGCACCGTCCCGTCCCATGCCTGTCATAATCACTGAAACGACCTGCCCAGAAACATTCTCCGCGATAGATTCAAATGAAGCATCGACACTAGGTCGGTGTCCTGAAACTTCTTCATCATGACCGTGCTTGATAAAGAGCCTGCTTCCACGCACTTCAATCCTGGCATGGCTTCCACCTTGGGCAATGATTGCCCTACCACTTATCAATTCCATTCCATCTTCGGATTCAACAACATCTACCCGCGACGCTGTATCCAAACGATCAGCAAACCCTGAAGTATACGCCTCGGGCATATGTTGAACGATAAGGATAGGCGGCGAATTTTTAGGTAATAGGGGCAAGACATCCTTAATAGCTGCCACACCTCCAGTAGAAGCGCCAATAGCAATAAGTTTAACGTTTGATTGTTTAGACGCACGATCATTTGCCTTCTTAATCAAATGTGCCGGCGGTCTTACTCTAGCTGTGGCGGCGGCTTTAACCTTGCTGGGAATTTCATGGCTCATTTCTGCAAAGTTAGCCTGCAAATCATATGTTGGGTTGCCGATAACGTCACATACGCCCATTTTTAGCGCTCTCAAACTTTGGGCTGTTCCTTTTTGGGTAAGCGACGAAATCATAACAACGCGCATAGGGCGCAACGCCATAATTTTCTCAAGAAAACTAAGCCCGTCCATTTCCGGCATCTCAATATCTAGCGTCAAAACATCCGGGTTAAGTTCCTTGATCATCTGCCGTGCTATCAACGGGTTTTGAGCAGTTCCCACAACTTCAATATGAGGATCAGACGACAGAACGCTTTGCAATACTTGCCGGACAAGCGCTGAATCATCGCAAATTAACACTGTTACTTTTTTATTCACTAAACCCCTCAATCAAACAATTCAATGTCACCGCCTGTATTGCTCTCGTCTTTCACCGTCTTCTGGTAACTAGTCTCACTGGTAAATACTTTCCG
>JBFOLV010000512.1:0-2407 GCA_040830325.1 Kordiimonas sp.
TCGACCGGTGAAATCAATGATGGTAGCGTCGTCCATGATGGTGGTGCTCCTTTGGTTGGCGGCTTGTGTCGCAACAACAAACCAGCCAGATGCACCGCTGTCATTCAAACCGCTCGGACACCAGATTCAACCATAGCTCACATACTTCGCAATGGAACATCTGATTGGCTACAGCCCTAACCCGGTTCACGCCACCCGCCAGAAGTATTTCGATACCTTGCATGAGGCAATCAACAGCGGCGGTAAGACACTCTACAGCTATGATGAAATGTATGACGTTGTTGAATCTGTCTGGAACCGCATCAGCAACAAACACCGCAACGCATGGCGCTACAGCCGTTACCTGAACAAATCCACCTACATTAGCCTGCTGAACTCAAACGTTCATGCGAGGGTTTGTGATTTCTTCAACATGAAGACAGGCAAACAATCCCGCTCACGTCCAGAACAAGCATCAATGCCGAAAGGATATTTCACAAAAAACGTATTTTAAGGAGAAAATGAAAATGGAAAGGAAAACCGCAGAACAGGCATCATTGGATGCGTATGAAGAATTTTTGAACCAAAAGGCGGCAGCTAGTGGGGTGGTTATAGTTGGGGCTGGCTCAACACCTACCCGCCGCCTGTACCGTCATGAAACTTGCGGCCATGTGGAAGACTTGCCTGTATCTTACTTCATGCAAGGCAAGCAATCGTTTTGTTGCTCTGAGTGTATGGAGTTATATGTTCGATCTGCTGTAGATCAACGCACAGACATTGAATACGTTCGCCCAAGTTCTAAAAAAATTCACTGTAGAACATTTGTCAAAATGAAATGCTGTGGAAAAGAAGTGTCTGCTTGGAACTATGAACTAGCCAATGATCACCCTATAAACTGCCCAAATTGCAACGTGTTTGTATCTCCGGCAGGTCCGCGCCCAACTGAAATTGGAGTGCGATGGTTTATTCCTGATCTACAATGTGAAGAAGCCTTCGCAAGGGAACTAGTGAAAGGCTATGACGGCCTAAGCACACCAATGCAGGTTGCCGTTAGAGCGGCTATTGAGAACCTATCGGTGTATGATGGCATAATTCGTATTAGCAACGCCTTCAGCCTGCCAGAAGGATGTAAACGAAAAACGCTAGACGATGCACTGAAAATTCTAGTCTCCCTTGGATACGCAAATTACACACCCGGTGTATACCAAGAGAAGCCAGCCGAATATAAGCAAACACCAAAGCTAATCAAACTTTACAAGCAGTGAAATAATATTACCCACCCCACGCAAAATTAACAATATTATTCATCAATTATTTTGTAAATAGCAGAACTTTGCCGCCCATTTATACATAAATAACTGTGTAAGGCAAAGGAGGAAAGGAGATGAAAAAGAAGAAAGAGCCGGTAACAGTCAAACTTTACGTTAAGACGCACAATCAAACCGGAATGAAGTATCTAGGCTGCACGGCCAAGACTGACGTTGAAACCTACAAGGGCAGCGGCAAGGTTTGGAAAGAACACATTAAAGAGCACGGTTATGATTGCAGCACAGAAGTTATTTTTGAAAGCTGCATTCCCCAATTCATTGAAACTATAGCCCTACACTATTCCGAACAATGGGATGTTGCGAACTCTGACGAATGGGCAAACATGATCCCAGAAAGAGGCCCTAAGAACGGCTTTGAAGGTGAGTATGTTAGCCAAATTCACCGCGAAATGGTCAAGAACGGTACTCACCACTTGCTAGGCGGCAAGATCCAGAAGGCAGCACAGGCCCGCAGAGTAGCACAAGGTGTGCATCACCTTCTAGGCGGTGAAATCCACAGGAAGATAATTGCAGAAGGCAAGAATGCCTTGGTTGGCAATGTCACCGTTGTTGACCGTACCGGCGCTGTAACCTCAGTTCCAAAGGCTGATTACCAAGCGCAAACAGGCCCTCAAGAAGATTGGGATTTTGCAATGATCAACAGTGATGAAGGCCAGAAGCGACAGGGCAAGGAAGAACTATGCTGCCCCTACTGCGGCAAGACAGGCTTTCACGCTGGCATGATGAAGAGATGGCATTTTAGCAATTGCAAAAACAAATAGGGAGAAAGGAGAGATGGACCCACTATCAATATCACTAGTAGCTTGCGCCTGCATTTGGGCAACAGTCAAGCTAACCACTTCCAGTGAAAAATCAAAGGAGTCACCGCCAACTGTACATGAAATGAGTGACGGAAACTTTTTGATCATTCACCCATCTGCAATAACATTTTCAGAAATGGCAGAAGGTGAAAAGACAATGAAAAGGCTTTTTGAAGAGTACCGCGAGTTATAGTCAAATCTGGTGTCCAGGCGATCATCATGCGGCGGCTTGATTTTGGTTTGATGGCTTGATGCCGTTGACGAAATCGATGCCTTGGATGACATCGGCAAGGTGGACAA
>JBFOLV010000513.1:0-3581 GCA_040830325.1 Kordiimonas sp.
CTCGCACAAGTAGCAGGTTATTCTGGTCAAAACCGAGATCCAATTCACTAATGTAAGACATTTGACGCGCAATAGTGACTGTACCAATCAATAAGGCAATTGAAACCGCGAACTGGACAAAAACCAACGCACCTCTCAAACGGTTCACACCAGCTCTCTGGGATTTCCCGCCTGATAGAAATTTTGCAGGACGGAAACTACTTGAAATAATCGCCGGGTATAATCCAGCCAAAATACCGAGTACCAACGTGCCACCGGCAAAAACAATAAACCCTGTTGCGTTTAATAGGTCAGCCAGTTGATATTCAGCCCCCAGCATAGAGCTAAAATACGGCAACGTATCATCAGCAATTAGCAAACCCAGCAAAGCAGCCAGTGATGTTTGAATGATAGACTCTGCCATGACATGACGCACAATCTGGCCAAAACTAGCGCCGGTTACTTTACGAATACAAAACTCTTTTTCCCGTTCCAGCGCCCGTGCCATAGCCAAGCTGACATAGTTGAATGTCGAAATAACAAGTACTAATGCAGCAATCGCCAGAAACCCATATATCGTTGCATAGTTACCAATTGGGTTGGTCGGTGTGCGTCCACTGGAACCCAAGTGAAGGTCAGAAAAAGGCTGGAGAAACATGCGAAATCTTTCACGCATGTCATAGTCTGTTCCCGCATTGAAAGGCCTATGCTGATCTACAATAACGTTAAGTTTTTCTTGAACATCAGCTAGATTAGAGCCTTCCTTCAGGCGAACCAAAGTCTCTAAGCTCACGCTGCTCCATGAATCAAAATTACTGACGAGCTTTTCTTGAAATGGTGCCACAAAATCAAAAGGGTAGTCTGTATATTCAGGCTGGTCCTTAAAGACACCGCTAACCGTATACTCAAGATCAGCATTAATAGTAAGTGTCTGCCCGATAGCTTGATCATCACCAAAATACTTATGGGCCATGCTTTCTGAAACAACCACGTTATTGAGGGTCTGGAAGGCTGACGCTGAACTTCCTTCAACGAATTCCAGTGGGAATATCGTGAGAAAACCAGCATCAACACTAGTCACAGTCTCATAATTGATAAAGTCACCATACTTTACCGGCCAATACTGGTTCCTGACCCTTATCGCCGTTTCCACTTCGTCTACATCTCTGAGCAAGGTAGGCGCGAGCGGTGTGGGTGTACTGTCCATATAACCACTAGAAGCACCGAGGAACTGACCTTCAATGCGGTATAGGTCTTTCTGATCAGTTACCCAACTGTCATAGTTAAGCTCTGTATGGGAATAGAGCAGGATCAAAATGGTAACTGCTATGCCGCCTGCTAGACCAAGCATATTCAACACTGGCAGTAGCGGTTTGCGCCATATCTGTCTGAGACCTGATTTGATGATCTGCTTAACCATTTTAGTTCCCCGTATTATGTTCGCTGTCGTGACTTAGGCTTATTTTACTTCATATAGGCAATCACCATGCCAAAGCCGAATAGCTAAAATAATCCTTTAAAAACAATGAGGTAAAAAACAATCAAATCATTCTGAATACTGGCCACATGCTCATTTCCGAACACAACCGTTCGAAAATGAACACTAACTTCAAGGGTCTTTTCAAATGTGATTGAACCTTAACAGGGTTTGCAATCTGGCGCCTTAGGCGTGAAACCAATGATATTACCACGCGCGTCCACAGACAAATGGCAACAATCGTCAAACACAGCATGCAGCTGCCTCCGAGCCTTCTGTACACGGGACTTTAATGTAGAATAACTGATCCCAATATCAGCGGCATATTGCTTTTGCGCTTTACCCTGAATATCTACAGCGAGTAACAACGCACTGGAGTCCTCTGGCAATGCACGAATGAATGGCTCAACACATTTAGATAATACATGTTGCGTTTCTTCCTTATTGTCACCATACCAAAGGTCTTCAGGGCCTATATCTTTCGCCTTACCCTTTTGGCGGTAAAAATCGATAATAGTGTTTTTTGCGATTTGAAAGAGCCAGCTCTTGAAGCTGTCTTCTGACTTCACGCTTGATAGATTGTTATGAGATTTGATCAGTATTTCTTGCAGCAAGTCTTCAACGTCTGCAGAATTTGATATCTTTGAGTGTAAGAAGGCCTTGAGGCTGGCCCTATACTGATCCCAGATCAATTCAATGTTCATTATTTCGGCCATTTATCTTCGTCCACAGTCACTCAAGTATAATTGTGGTTCTTGTGCGTCTCTGTCAATTCAACTATTAAAGCAAACACCCCTAAATATTTTTTCCTTATATTTCAAATAATTATATTTTTTTCTCGCAAGATCATCGTCTTTCGAAAGACACCCTCGTCTTAAAAAGAAAACCACTAGAAAGGAAAGATAATGATCAAAATTGTTAGTTTTAAAATTTGCCCGTTTGTGCAGCGCATCACCGCACTTCTGGAAGCAAAACAAGTTCCCTATGATATTGAATACATCAGCCTGAAGGATAAGCCTCAGTGGTTCTTGGATATCTCACCAAACGGTCAGGTTCCGATACTCATTACCGAAGCCAATCAAGTGCTTTTTGAATCTGATGCAATCGCGGAATATCTTGACGAAGTGCATGCGCCGCTTGAAACAAACACTACACCTGAAACTCGCGCACAGAACCGCGCTTGGAGCTATCTCGCAAGCAAACACTATCTAGTGCAGTGTTCAGCACAGCGAAGCCCAACCAAAGATTTGCTAGAAGAACGTTCGGCAAATCTTCATAAAGCGTTTCAGAAGGTTGAAAAGATACTAGGTGACACGCCATATTTTCGCGGCAACTCCATCGGCAACGTAGATATGGCATGGCTCCCCTTGTTGCACCGCGCCCATATAATAGAGAAACATACATGCTATGATTTTCTGAAGGGCGTTCCCAAAGTCAAAGCGTGGCAAGCTAGCCTCCTGAAAACAGGCTTAGCGGAAAAATCAGTATCAGAGGATTTCGAAGAAAACTTCACACAGTTTTATCTATCTAAAGAAACAGTCTTGGGTCAATCTGCTAACACCTCTTGCGGGGATGACGCTAGCAGCGCCTGTTGTTAACATAATAACAAAGTGTGCCAGAAGGCTAACATTTGGCACACTTACTCACTAACTCGTATAACTTCGAAAAATGCCAAGCAAACCCGTCCAAAATTTCGAACCTAAAATTTACGCGACTGCACAATGTAAGTATTGATAGTATCTTCACCCACCGCCTTCGAGGCCTCAAGAGTATGGTTTCCGTCAATCAGCACGTAACGTCCCTTACCGTGCCGGACACGGATAGGCTTTTGCTCTTCGCCCTCAAGCATCGCGTCAACGATGGTATCTACCTCGGCTTGGTCCATATCTTTCCGGTGGGCTGTTGGGACATATATGTCTTCAATTTTGACGGTAACAACCTTGAGCATTCTCGTTCCTCCCACATGCTTCAAACTGATCGTAACACGCTTAAAGGAAAGAACCGCGCACTAGTTTTAGATTATGGTCTCCAGCGTCCAATTAGTACAGCGGCAAACTATTACTGATCGCTATAAGTTTTGCTTTTTCTATAGTCGCTAGGCGTTTGACCGATTTTTTGTTTGAAC
>JBFOLV010000514.1:0-9793 GCA_040830325.1 Kordiimonas sp.
GAAGTACCGTAAAGTGGATACTGTAATGGTAAGGGTACCTGATAGTCCGCACGGTATTGCTGGTCGTCCTTCCCGTCTGATTGCGAAGGTTGAAAACATCCTTGCATGGTTCAAAAAGTATGAAGGCGGTGATGATCAAGGGGCTGGCAACTAACACTGCGTCATTTTGCGCTTAACCATAGTGGCCACATGGGTGTAGCTTACACCTATGTGGCCTTTTCTTTGGGGAAGTATGATGCGGATATCTTCAATATTATTTGCTTTAGCAATGAGTGTTTGCGCAGTATTTGGTGTGTCTGCAGAGAACACGAACATTACTGTGCGTGTTCTAGCGAACGACGCTAAGTTTGTTGGTACATCTATGGGTGGCGCTGAGGTAACTATTCGTGATGCCGTGACGCAAGAAGTGTTTGCTACGGGTTTAACCTCTGGTGGCACAGGCGATACTGCTTTGATTATGAAAACACCGCGTACACGAGGTAGCAGTATTGTTAGTGAAGGGTCTGCAAGTTTTGCTGCAACGATTAATCTGAGCGAACCAAGGTTAGTCGAAGTGTTGGTTCGAGGGCCCTTAGTGCCTAATGCCAGTGCAGTAACATCTTCTAGTCAGCAATGGGTTGTCCCCGGTAAACATGTTGATGATGCCAACGCGTGGCTTGTGGAACTGCGGGGTTTAGTTGTTGAGGTGGTAGATTTTCCTTCTGAAGTGAATGGTGAAACAGTTAACCTGCATGCCAAAGTGCGAATGATGTGTGGCTGCCCTACGAGTCCGGGTGGTATGTGGAATTCTGATCAAATGGAAATCGTTGCTCTCCTCGAAAAAGACGGGGTTACTAGGAAGGTGCCGCTGATTTTTACTGGGGAGGCAAGCCATTTTTCTGCCACCGCCCCTGTTAACAAGGGCCACTATAATGTCACCTTTTATGCCTATCAGATGGATACTGGTAATACAGGCGTCGTGAAACGTAAACTTACGGTCCGCTAGGGCCATTTGGGGTTTGGGCTTTTTTCGCTAACTGAGCCGTTAGTGCAATAAGTTCACGGCCGGCGGGTGGTCCGTGGCTCGGAATAACCATGGTTGCATTAGGAAAACGGGCTACAATTTTTCGGACGGTTTCCGGCCAGTCCGGAACCGATGCATCGCCTAGATTACCAAGCGAAGTGGACCCTCCTTGGCGAATTAAGCAGCCACCAAAGAGGATATCAGTGCCACTTACTTTCAGGACAATGTTGTCAACAGTGTGTGCAGCGCCTGCATAGAAAATTTCTAGGTCAGCTAAGTTTGTGTTTGGATGGCCTTTGGGGATAGTCGCTGATCCGTCGTCCGCAATAATGAGGTCAAACTCTGCAGGTACAACTCCTTCACTCGGTGCCAGTTTGTTGGAAAGCGGGTGTGCATATGTTGATGCGCCAAAGTTCTTAACGGATTGTACGCCGCCCATTTTGTCGTCGTGTGCATGGGTAAAAACAGCTGATGTGATCGGGGTTCCTAAAACATCGCGTGCCCAAGACAAAATAGTGTCTGTTTGTGCATTGTTCCAGGCAGTGTCGACAAGGATTGCGGTGTTTTCAGCGAGAACTATCAAGCCATTTGACGGAAATGTGCCCCATCCCTCAATCGTCGCATATGTTGTATGCATCCAAACTTTGTCATGTAACTTTGTGAAATGCACACCGTCGCGTTCGTCTGTCTGCAATTCGCGTTGATCTGTGGTGGCTGCAAGTATTGTGGTGTGCACTAAACTACTTACGACAATAAAGAATATTATAGATAACCGTTTCACGGTAGCTCCTGAGGGTAAGTGTGTCTTGGGGTGACACTCTTAACCAAGAGTATGGCAACAGTGTGTGTATGCAGAAAGTTGCTTCACCTGTGGTTCATTTGTTGGTGCCATACTATAGCCTGTTGGTTTCGATAGGAGGATTTATGAAGCGTTTCTTTGCTATGGCTATGGCGTTCGCGTTGGTGTCATGTGGTGGCGCATACGGCCCCTCTTTAGATGCCCCGTCTAGATTTGGGGAGTTAGAGTTAAGGTACGGGCCATGTTTTGGGACATGCCCAGTGTTTTCTGTGACGCTTAATCAAAATGGCAGCTTGGTCTATGAAGGCGATCGTTTTGTCACTGTAACGGGCCGCGAGCGTAGGCAAATTGGCGCTGGTGCGTTTGAGGAAGTTGTTCGTCTAATTGAAAGCCTGCCTGAAACTGAGCTTGTGGATCCCCTCCAGTGTCCGCGTCGCCATACAGATGCAAAAACAGTTCGGGGTAATCTCAAATTTGCAAATCGCGATATAGATATCATGCACTATTATGGGTGCGGCGGGTATGAGTACCGTCGCCGGCAGGTGCAGCTCATTCGTGAAATTACTGACATACTACAAATTGATGATCTTGTCGGGTGGGACCCAAATCGCATAACTCGATAATGCAAACCTATCGTTATGTTATCTAAGGGGCAGGTTGAGAGGTCGGGTTGCGCTGCCTTCTTTCCCGCCGATCAAGGCTTTATTGGCACGAAGCCTCTCGCGGAGAAACTTGGCAAAAAGACGCACAGGTTGGTTTCGTCTCATGCTTTGATGGGTGAGTAGCCAAATTTGCAAAGCCCATCTATCGTCTGGCGCAAGCAAACACAAAAGCCGATCGTCTCGAGCAGCTATATTACAAGACATATGAGCAATGCCCATGCCTGCACGCATTGCTTGAATAATGCCGTAGGGTGTGTTGCAGCGCATAGTAACGTGTGGATTCAGGCCTAGCTCCTGCATCCAGCCGTCAGTCCAGCCGTTGCTCCACAAAATCCATGGCAAGTCATTTAAAGGCGTATCAGTAGGATAGTTGTTGATGAGTTCTGCGCTGCCAAATACCCCAAAGGCATGTGTCGCTACGTTGTGGCCAATATACTCTTCGGTTGGATCATTGGTGGCGCGTAAAACAACGTCAGCATCCCCTCGGTCAAGTGCTGCTAATTCTTGGTTGAGGCGAAGATCAATTTCAATATCAGGGTATCTATCGGAAAAATCTCGCAAATGGGATAGTAGGTTGTAGGCGGTAGCGTCCACAGTTTCGAATTTAATGCGTCCAGATAGCTGTGGGTTTTTGTCCGACGTGTTTTTGATCGATAGGGCTGTTTCGGCCATGTTGCTTGCTTGTGCAGCAATAGACAGCCCTGCTTCCGTCAGTGTGATTCCTGCAGGTGTTCGATGTAGTAACGTAATGTTGAGCGTGTTTTCAAGCTGAGTCATGCGCCTGGAAATGGATGTGTGACTCATGCCTAGATCCACCGAGGCACGAGCAAAAGAGCCATTTCTAGCGCAGCTTTCTAATATTCGTAAATCATCCCAATTCATCCTGTGCATATTTGCACAGGAGGTGTGTGTTGTCACGCCTTCCGGAGCCTTAGGTGGTCGGCTACATCACAGTGAGAAGTGGAACGGAGAAAACACAGTGAGAAAAATACTAACTATGATAGTGGCGGCTGCCATGTTCGGTAATGTCGTGTCAGTGGCAGCAAAGGCAGTAGAAACTTCCTTCAAGTTTGAAAAAGGCCGTGTGCTTGATATCCTTTATCTCATTCGTAAGGATAATCCGCGGGAGGCTTATCAACGATATTTTAAAGAGGTAGGGCCTTTTGCAATTGAGCTTGGATACAAGCCTCTTAGTGGATTGAGTGTGGTAGGTAAGCCAACTACAGGCAATATATATCCAGATGTTGTGGCTTTTGGCACTTGGCCAGGGGATTTTGAAGACAGGGCAAGCCATCTGAAAACATTGATGAAACAGGTGCCAGATCTTCATAGTCGGCGAATGGATCTGTGGTCATCATTCAATATGTCTTGGTACGAGCTGACAGAAGATATCACCCTGACAATTGATTCTGAAAAATACTATGTGTTGAGTGCTTACTGGCAAGAAAATGAAGCAGCTTTTAAACGGTTTGTAAAAGCGTATAAAAGTGCAGCTGCAAGCGCAGGTGGAGAAGTTGTTCTTGAATTAACAGACGGCCAGTCACCATTTAGCTATATGCATAAACCCGAATTGGTATTGATTAGCGAATGGGAAAGTGAACAAGTGTTCAAAGAGTTCCACGCTAGAAATGCGGAGCTAAACCATAAAGCATTGAAGCATGCGACCGAATTCCCGATAAATCGACTAGTACGCAATTGATAGTAAAATGACGGTTGAGTGCTCTTTAGAGAGCCTCAACCTCAACCGGTACGGACTTGAAGTTTGGTGTTTTACTTCGGGCGTCAACAGTTGTGGCTGTTAGGTTATTAGCTTCGGGGAAATAAGCCATCACACTGCCGCGTGCTAAGTCAAATGCTTCTACAGTTACTGATTTCATCATGCCATTGGCGTTTTTCAAGTTAGCTTTGCCACCACTTTCAATGCCCAAGCTTTTCATGTCATCGGCGTTCATCATGACGGTCCAACGGTCTTTTGCGGGGCGGTAACTGTCGCTACGTTCATAGATAATAGTGTTGAACTGGCCTTCACTACGAATAGTTGTGAGGGTGAAGGGTGCTTTGTCTACAACAGGCAGTGCACGGGTTTGGAAGCTTACTTTCCCATCAGGGGTATTGAACTTTTTCTCATGAAGAATACGCCCTTTGATATGAAACTCTTTCTTGGCCACATCAATGTCGGCTAGCTCTGCAAGGCCGGGTACTGTTTTGGCTATGGCGTCACGCACTTTGCTGTGGTTTTGAAATTCACCAAATGGGATTTGGCTATCAGGCATTATGCGGGTGGCCAATTCTGAAAGAATGACACTTTCTGGTTTGACATTATCTAACCGATTGATGCCACCGTCTGACAAACGCACAAAATTGAACATGCTTTCTTGTGTTGTGGGCTGCCATTCTTCATCACGAGCGGTTACTGGCAGTATCAGTGCCTCGTTATCTTCGTGACCGTAGAAATGGCTCTCGTTTAGAGTGGTGGTTAGGTAGAGCTTAAAGCTAATGTTCCCAAGAGCTTCCTCGGCCCACCTAAGTTTTGGCGACGCAGCATATAGATTGCCGCCCATGATAAGCGCTGAATCTATTTTCCCCGCATGTGCGGCCTCGAGGCAGGCAACCGTGTCCATGCCGGTCTTGCGCGGTAGTGACACCTCAAAAGCCTGCTCGATTTTATTGAACACATCTTTTGGTAAAACTGGTTTAACGCCAATGGTGCCAATACCTTGCACATTGCTGTGACCGCGCAGAGGTAACAAGCCTTTGCCTGGTTCGCCTATCATGCCGCGCAATAGTGCTAAGTTTGCGATATATTCCACGTTGTTTGAGCCATGCTGGTGGTGGGTCATACCCATACCCCAGGCGAACACAGTTGATTTGGATTTTGCGTAAAGCTTAGCAACGCGGCGAATGTCAGTTTCATGAATACCAGTGAGTTCAGTTATCTCAGTCCAGCCAAGTGCCGCTATGTCTGTTTTGAAGGCGTCAAAACCATTCGCGTGTTCAGCAATAAAGTTAGTGTTTTCTGCCCTTATCTCAAGGATGGCTTTTGCTATCCCTTTGAAGAGCGCTATGTCGCTACCGATTTTCGGCATCAGATAATCTGATGCGATTTCATCACCGCCTTTGATCAGGGATTTGGGGCTTTTGGGAATGGCAAATTTAACCAGGCCAGGTTCTTTAGCAGGGTTGATCATGACCACTTCACCACCACGCGCGCGGCATGCTGCAAGCTTATGAATAAATCTGGGATGGTTGCTGGATGGATTGGCGCCGATTACAAAGATGAGATCGCATTTATGTAAGTCATCCAGCTCAACAGTGGCTGTGCCCGTGCCAATAGTGGTGCTTAGCGCTACAGATGTGGCTTGATGACAATAATAGGAACAATTGTTAACATTGTTGGTGCCATAAGCACGTGCTATCAATTGCAGAATAAAACCTGCTTCGTTTGACGATCGGCCTGACGAATAAAAGAAGGATCGCTCGGCTGACGTATTCCGGAATTTTTGAGCTGCTTTTTGAAAAGCTTCTTCCCAAGAAATTGGTGCATATTTATTTGCATCCGCTGCTTTATAGAGGGGGGTGTTTAAGCGGCCCATATGTTCCATGTCATACCCGTCGAGTTCTCTAAACTCGTTGAGCGTGTGCGTGAACACTTCTTCTGGAATTGCTGCTTGTACGTCAGAGGATTGTGCTTGAACACTTTTGTTGCAGACAGAAGGAAACTCATCTAATTCGTTTGTCATGCCACCGTTCTGGCCGCCCATGCCGAGAGCGCAAGCCTTGCAGGCGTTTTTTGAGTTAAGTGCTTTGGCCGCGCGGGTAACCCCCATTTGCCGGATGGTATTAAGCGTGTATAGGACCTTCTTGGTGCCGCCGCCAACTACTTGTTTCATTTCTTGATACCTATATTGGTTGCTAGGGCCGTGTGTTGTTTCGACACTATTGGCGTGGCCTAGCTAGCTGCGTTAACGAGCGCTTTTGCGGCTATTTTAGCATTTTCAGCCACGCCTTCGCAGCCATGTAAATGTGCGAGTACAATTGCACCTTCTTGAAGGAGCTGTAATTGGCTTGCCAGTTCTTTCGGATTTTTGAGCTCAGCTTTTTCTGCTAAGCGCTGCATATAAACATGTAGCAGCTTCTTGTGTTCCGCTGAAACCATATGAATTGGGTGATCAGGGTCTTGATATTCTGATGACGCCTTGATGAACATGCAGCTTTTGAATTTTTTATCCTCAAACCATTCAGCTAGTGCGTCAAAAGTGGCAATAAGCTCCTGCTTGGGGCTGTTGGAAAGGGCTGTAGCGCGGTTCATGAAGTTCTCTCTGAAACGTTCATCTCTCAGCTTCAGGGTGGCTAAAATTAGGTCTTCTTTGGTTTTATAGTGTTTGTACATTGAGGTTTTGGATATCTTTGTTTCCGCGACCAACTTATCCATACCTGTGGCGTGAAACCCTTGCTGGTAAAAAACCTCCAAAGCTTTCTCAACCAACTCTTCTCTTTTTGAAGCACTCATACCTAATCCTTTGACGCAAAAACCAGCTGATTCCAGCAGTTCTTTACTGATCTGTACATACTAAACTCTACACGCTCAAAGTTAAGGGAAATATTTTTCATATTAATATCAGTTACTTATGCGTGTTTGGAGGCCTTTTGTGGGCAGTAAGGCTTGACAACATGTACTGATCTGTACATGTTTAATGTGTACCGATCAGTACATGTGTGTTGATCTCTTAAATAACAGGAGGCACAGGGTGTCAGATACTACTCTCAAACTTTATACGTTTCCCCTATCAGGTAATGCGCACCGTGTTGAGCTTGCCCTTTCCTTGTTGGGACTAAACTACGAACTAGTGAAGGTAGACCTCGCAGCAGGTGAGCAGCGTTCTGATTGGTATCAAAAACTAAATCCGGTTGGAAAAGTACCTGTTTTGGTAGACGGCGATACGGTAATAACAGAATCAACAGCAATTCTAGCGTATCTCGCTGCCAAATTTGACGATGGTACATGGATGCCGGATGACGCAGCTCTTGCTGCTGACGTACACAAATGGTTTGCGCGTGCAACGTCTCTTCTTGCGGCTGGCCCAGCTGCCGCACGTTTGATTACGCTGTTTGGTGCGGGCTTTGACTCTGAAGAAACAATCAAAAAAGGTCATGATTTTCTAGCTCTTCTAGAGGCTGAGCTTGCTGGGCTCGAGTATTTGGTTGCGGGCCGTCCAACCTTTGCTGATGTGGCTATTTATACATACACAGCACACGCACCGGAAGGCCATGTGTCCTTGGAGGCATACCCAAATGTACGTCGTTGGATTGCGGCCGTTGAGGCGCTTCCAGGCTTTGTTGGCATGCAGAAAACGGACGTGAGTGCTGCGGCCTAATTCCCCTAAGCAAACAAAGCGGAGAGAGACGATGAAACAGACCCCTTTTCATGCCGGTGAGTTAGCTCTTCAGAAGAAGTTAGGTGTTAAAGATATGGTGCATAGTTATGCGCCTAGGGTGATAAGGTCTTTTATGCCGGATCAGCACCGAGAGTTTTACGCATCTCTCCCGCAGTTTTTTGTTTCGTCTGTCGATGAGGAAGGTTTGCCTTGGGCCTCCGTTTTGTTTGGTGAACCTGGATTTGTGTTTTCCCCAACCCCGACCATGCTGTCCCTAACCCTTTTGCCAGAAGCAGATGACCCCCTGTTTGCTTCCTTAAAATCAGGGCAAGAGGTGGGCATGGTCGGGCTCCAGTTAGAGACGCGCCGCCGTAATCGTGTTAACGGCCGTATTGCGGCAGTGCGACAGAATGGTTTTGACATTACAGTGACTCAGTCTTTTGGCAACTGTCCCCAGTATATTCAGAAGCGCGAACAGCTTACCACGACTACAGTGAACCATGAACAGCGTACAGCTCATGAAAGCACTTCATTAACGGAAGCTGATTTGGCACTTATCGCTAAAGCGGATACTTTTTATATAGCGTCTGCGTCTGGGGATTTAGGCTTGGATGAAAAACACGGTGCAGATATGTCCCATCGTGGTGGCGCGCCTGGGTTTGTGAAGGCCTTGAGCGATGGCTCGCTTTTGTTCCCTGATTTTTCGGGTAATAATCACTATAATACCTTGGGTAATATCACACTGAACCCGGTGGCTGGTATGCTGTTTATAGACTATATGAACGGTGACCTTTTACAGCTTTCCGGTCATGCTGAAATAATATGGCCTGAGGATGCGCCTTATTCATATGAGGGTGCTTTAAAATATGTGCGTATTATGCCTACCAAGGTGGTGCGCCGTATTGGTGCTGTACCGTATGTTTGGGAACATAGAGAATATTCTCCATTCTTGCCGCAAAGCGAATGGATCAAAAGGCCTGAAGAGAACAAAACACGAGCAGAAGTTACATACCGTGTAAGTGACATCGTCCAAGAAGCAAACGATATTAAGAGCTACTATTTACAGCCTGAGCACGACAGCGAGGCCCCATCGTACAAGGCAGGCCAGCATCTACCAATAGCTGTAGAGATAGAAGGCCAGCTTGTTCGGCGAACTTACACTATCTCAAGTGCTTCAAGGACAGGTGGCGCAATACGGCTTAGTATCAAGTCTTTACCGGGCGGTAAGGTGTCAGGCTATTTGGCGAACACTCTCAAAGTCGGGGATTTCTTAAAAGCTTTAGCACCAAGCGGAGACTTCTTTCTGGTTAGCAAGCATGATCAGGCATCAGTGTTTATTTCAGCAGGTATTGGCATTACACCGATGATTGCTATGACAGAAACCTTGCTTGAGGCAGGCAGCAAAGCGCCCATCCATTTTTTGCATGCTTCCCGTATGCCTTCAGGGACTGCTTTTTTGCCGGATTTACGCCGGTGGAACCAGCAGCATTCAAACTTTAAACTAGCGGTGGCATTTGATGAAAGCGTTGATGTCGCGCAAATTCCTGGCGCCTCAAGTGGTCGTGTAGATCAGGCTTGGCTTAATGCACAAAATCTCCCGCTAGACGGGGCCTTTTATCTCTGTGGCCCTCAAGGTTTTATGCAAATGGTCTATGATTATTTGATTGATGTGGGCGTACTAGATGAGCAGATATTCTTTGAAGCATTTGGGCCTTCGAGTTTAACTCGCAAGGACATCGTTGTTGAGCGCGAACATACAGAAATCCCGGTTAGTTTCAAAAAGGCGGGGCAAAAAGCCATTTGGGATGCAGCGGGTGGTTCACTGCTGGATTTGGCGGAAAAGAATGGCATTGATGCACCGTTTTCTTGTCGGTCTGGGAGTTGTGGTAGCTGCGCTGTGAAGCTTTTAAAAGGCAAGGTCTCATATGATAAAGCACCGGCGTTCCCACTTGAA
>JBFOLV010000515.1:0-16062 GCA_040830325.1 Kordiimonas sp.
AACCTTAACTTCATGTCCCTGCCCCAGCGTATCAGAAACACCCTGTGCCATATAAATGTCTGTTGGGAAGTTACCATTGTCAGTCAGGATAATTTTGCGGCCGGGATTTAATGAAAGCCCTGCGGACACAGCTTTTGCAACATTTAGAGATGTCGTATCAACAGACACCACGGAGCCTTCTTGTGCGCCAATCAATTTCCCGATTTTTGCACCAACACGCTCAGGGAGATCCATCCAGCTATGCGTGTTCCATGCTCGAATAAGGCTATTGCCCCATTCGTTTGAAACAGTTTCCGCGATGAGCTCTTTTACCGCCTTAGGCAATAGGCCAAGCGAATTACCGTCAAGATAACAAACGCCATCAGGGATATGAAACTCATCACGCTTATGCCGAAGTGGATCGGCTGCATCCAACGCCTTTACTTCTTCAATCGTTACTCTAGACATTATGCACTCTCAATTACGGCGGTAGCTTCAATCTCAATTTTGGCTTCGTCTTCCATCAAGTCAGCCACCTGCACCACTGACATCGCAGGATAATGTGAACCAAACACAGAACGGTAAATACGCCCAACCTCCTTAAGGTTTGCGAGATATTCCTTTTTATCAGTGATAAACCAAGTTAGCCGAACCACATGTTCTGGAGTTGCATCAGCCTCAGCAAGTAATGCTGCAATATTCTCTAAGGTCTGTTTAAATTGGTCTGCAAATGTATGTGCTTCAAACACCTGATCTGCATTCCAGCCAATTTGGCCACCGAGTACGATCATTTTGCCTTCAGTGACAATCCCGTTTGAGTATCCTATTGGTTTCTTCCAGCCCTCAGGCAACAAATGTGTCTGGGTCATATCATCGGTCCTATTTGATTAATTCTGAATTAATTGTTTAGTAAGCGCAGCACGTAAATCACCGGGCCACCCGTCGGATTGCTCAAGTGCGCTTTTGGCGTAAACAAGAACAAGTTCTGCCTGCACACGAATGGCAGCCCCCTCTTTGACATCAATATTGAAGGTGATGCTTGAATTTCCAATTTTCACCAAGCTAAGCGCTAAAATGATTGTCTCACCGAGCCTACTGGGTGCCTTAAAATCAACTTCCACATGCACTGTCGGCACCACTTCGCCGCGCACCATATGAATGTCGTGAAAGGAAATGCCCACACGCTTTTCAAACCATTCTTCAATGGCCGCATTGAACATCTCAAAATAGCGTGGATAAAACACAATGCCCGCGGGGTCACAGTGTTGAAATCCAATTTTTTGCATAGTTTCAAAAACGGCCATCAATGTTTGTCCCTAAGGGCAAAACGCTGAATTTTCCCAGTTTGGGTTTTCGGCAGTGTGTGCGCAAAAACAATACGGCGTGGGTATTTGTAAGGCGCAATTGTATGCTTTACATGGTCCTGCAAGGACTTACGCATATCATCCGTACCGGCCTCCCACTCTTTCAGCACTACATGCGCTTCAACAATTTGTCCGCGTTCCTCGTCTGGAGCACCAACCACCGCACATTCAGCTACTGCTTTATGACTAAGGAGGGCTTCCTCAACCTCTGGGCCTGCAATATTATACCCCGAAGAGATAATCATATCATCCGCACGCGCTGCGAAATGGAAATACCCATCTGCATCCCTGTAGAATGCATCCCCGGTAAGGTTCCAACCATCCTTCACATATTTCGCCTGCCGGTCATCAGCGAGATAACGGCAACCCGTGGGGCCCCGTACTGCAAGTTTTCCCACTTCACCATCAGGCAATTCATTCATTTCATCATCTACGATTTTCGCTTCATACCCAGCTATAGGGCGGCCAGTTATACCCGGCTTCGCATCTTCCAAGTGGTTTGAGATAAAGATGTGCAGCATCTCAGTTGCACCTATACCATCGAGAATTGGTGTGCCTGTTTTTACAGTCCATTCCTTGTAAACAGGTACGGGCAGTGTTTCCCCTGCGGACACAGCAATCCTTAGAGAAGACAGGTCAGCACCGCTCTCCATCGCAGCCATCATCGCGCGGTATGCAGTGGGTGCTGTAAAACAGACAGTAGCCTGATACTTTTCAATAATTTCAATAAGATTAGCAGGCGAAGCATTCTCTAGCAGAGTTGCCGTCGCACCAAACCTCAGAGGGAAAATAGCTAACCCGCCGAGACCAAAGGTAAAAGCAAGCGGTGGTGACCCAACAAACACATCATCGGGCGTAATGCCTAGCACCTCTTTGGCATACCCGTCAGCGATGATGAGCAAGTCACGGTGAAAATGCATTGTGGCCTTGGGCGCACCTGTTGTACCCGAAGTAAAACCAAGTAAAGCAACATCATCCCGACCTGTTTTAACTGCATCAAAAGTTACAGGCTTATCAAGCGCTAGCTGGTCAAGTTCCGTATTAAAGTTAGATGTCCCATCAAAATCTGCGATACGCTCAAGGCATGTTCCCTCAAGACATGGTTCCATTTCTTCCATTAACCGCGCATCACAAAGCGCAAGTTTTACCTGCGCCTTTTCTATGACCTTCTTTAGCTCCACCGCACGCAGCATTGGCATTGTGTTTACTGCAACAGCACCTGCTTTTGTAACAGCGAGCCATGCGGCTACCATTGCAGGATTATTTGCTGACCGGAGCAATACCCGGTTACCCGGTTCAATTCCGTAATCTTCGACAAGCACACGTGCAATACGGTTCGACCAATCGGCTAGCTCCTTATAGGTACGTTTTCGGCCTTGCCCAATAAGTGCAATATGATCCCCAAAACCGCGCTCAACCATACGGTCCGTTAGTTCAACGCCTACATTGAGATATTCAGGATACTGAAAGTTTGGCCGATCCAGCTTAAGCTCTGGCCAGCTTCCCTCCGACGGCAAATTATCGCGCGTGAAAGTATCAGTATGTGCACTTGGTCCTAACATGTCAGCTTCCCTATTTTCCATGTTACTTATCCAGCCATTGTTTGACGGGCGATTACCACTTTTTGTACATCTGTTGCGCCCTCATAAATGCGTAGGGCACGGATTTCTCGGTAGAGTGACTCGACAATTGAACCCTTCTTAACGCCGTCGCCTCCGTGAATCTGCACTGCTTGATCAATCACCTTCTGCGCAGCCTCTGTGGCATAAAGTTTCGCCATGGCGGCCTCACGCGTTACACGCGGTGCCCCCATATCTTTGGTCCACGCAGCGCGGTAAATCAGGAGTGCAGCCGCATCCACATCTACGGCCATATCTGCTATGTGACCTTGTACCATCTGCAAGTTGCCAAGAGGTGCGCCAAACAGCTGCCGTGAAGCCGAGCGCGATAAGGTCTCATCAAGTGCACGCCGCGCAAAACCAAGTGCTGCGGCCCCGACACTAGAGCGAAACACATCCAGCACCGACATCGCGATTTTAAAGCCGTCACCTGCTGTACCAATAAGCGCTGATTTAGGCACTCGCACATTATCGAACCTCAGGTGCGCAAGCGGATGCGGAGCAACAGCTTCAAGGCGCTCAACAACCTCAAGGCCCTTAACGTCACCCGTTACCATAAAAGCAGACAAGCCCTTAGCGCCCGGCGCTTCGTCCGTACGAGCAAACACAGTGTAATAATCAGCAATACCACCATTTGATATCCAGGTTTTTTCGCCGTTTAACACATAATGATCACCGTCAAGTTCAGCGGTCATTTCAATATTGGCGACGTCTGATCCTGATTTTGGTTCGGTTAGTGCAAAAGCAGAAATCGCGCGACCTGAACGTGTTTCCTCAAGGAACTTTTGCTGGTCAGGAGAACCAAATAGCGAGAGTGCACCTGTACCAAGGCCCTGCATAGCAAATGCAAAGTCAGCAAGTCCGTCATGGCGTCCAAGTGTTTCGCGGATTAAGCACAGAGTACGCACATCAAGCTTTTCAGCTTCACCTGCCCCTGTTGCGCGCAACCAACCTGCTGAACCAAGTTTACTAACAAGCTCCCTACAGGCTGTATCCGTATCAGAATGATCTACATCAAGGTTACTTTCACACCATGCGTCCAATTCAGCAGCAAGTGCGCGGTGACTATCGTCGAAAAATGGCCAGTTGAGGAAGCTTTTATCAGCCATGATTAATCCCCCTCAAAAATGGGCTTTTCTTTGGCAACGAATGCCCGATAAGCACGCTCAAAGTCTTTAGTTTTCATACAAATAGCCTGCGCCTGCGCTTCAGCTTCAATCGCCTGATCAAGCGTCATAGACCATTCCTGATTAAGCTGGTTCTTTGTCATCATATTAGCGAAGGTTGGGCCAGCGGCGATGCGCTCAGCCATTTTCATAGCTTCTGCTTCCAGCTCTTCGCCTGATACCAAGCGGCTATAGAAACCCCAGCGTTCCCCTTCGTCCGCACTCATGGAACGGCCGGTATAGAGAAGCTCTGCAGCACGCCCTTGTCCAATGATACGTGGTAATATTGCACAAGCTCCCATATCGCAGCCCGCGAGCCCAACACGATTAAAGAGAAATGCTGTTTTAGCTTCTGGCGTGGCAATGCGCATATCTGAGGCCATGGCTGAGATAGCACCCGCACCAACAGCAATACCGTCCACCGCCGCAATAATTGGCTGCGGAGCGCTAATCATTGCCTTAACAAGATCACCTGTCATACGCGTAAATTTTAGAAGGTCAGGCATATCCATATCCACGAGAGGTGCGATAATATCATGCACATCACCACCTGAGCAGAAATTGCCCTCATTGCTCGCAAACACAAACACTTTGATATGATCTGCATATACCGCATCACGGAACATATCCCGCAGTTCAGCATAGCTCTCGAACGTTAGTGGATTTTTGCGGTCAGGGCGATCAAGCCGAATAACCGCAACCTTTCCTTTGAGCTCAAATAGGAAGTGTTTTGGTTTGAAATTCTCTAATCTATTCATACTTCTACTCCCCATCACTATCATCTACTGTATGGCCGTCCACACGTGCGAGCCGCGTGATAATCCCTGCAGCATCATCATAATTAACGTCAGCAAACAGTTCATTGAGGCGCGCTTCATGGCTAGCAGCTAACTCCCCGAAAAAAGTTCTGCCATCATTAGTTAACCGTACTTTTGTTGAGCGCCGGTCTCCCTCAATGGCGACACGCTCAACAAGACCATCATTCACTAAACGATCAATTATGCCTGTTACGTTACCGTTCGAAACCATGAGTTCTTGGCTAAGTTCTGACATACGCAGGCCTTCGTCTGAGCGATCAAGTGCTGCCATCACATCAAAACGCGGTAAAGTCGTATCAAATTCGGTACGCAAATGTTCTCGCACTTCATTCTCAATCAATTTCGTCGCACGCAGCATGCGAACCCATAGGCGGAGACGCTGTTTCGACAATACTTGTGGTTCTGTTTCTTCCATTAAATTTCCCCCCCGGAAATAGAAATGGCCTGGCCATTGATAGAACTCGCTGCATCACTACAGAGCCACAACGTGGTTGCAGCAACCTCTTCTGGCTGAATTAATCTACCTTGTGGATTATCGGACGCTAAAATCTTACGCGCTTCTTCCGGTGTTCGGCCTGTCTTTTTAACAATAGTCTGCACTGATTTTTCAAGCAGCGGCGTATCCACAAATCCGGGACAAACTGCATTCACCGTCACACCTGTTTTAGCAACTTCTAGAGCGAGTGCTTTCGTCAGCCCCACAACACCGTGCTTTGCCGCACAATAAGGTGCTACATAACTATACCCTTTGAGCCCAGCAGTTGATGCGATCGAGATTAAACGCCCCCAACCCTGTTGCTGCATATCAGCGAGGGCTGCCTGTAATGTATGAAAAACACCCGTTAAGTTTACACCGATCATGCGATCCCACTGACCTTCATCTACTTTGCCAAATGGCGCACTTTCTGCTGCCCCGGCATTAGCAATAGCAATATCAACAGGACCATTCTCAGCTTTTACCTGCTCAAACATGGCTCGCACTGAAGCACCATCTGTCACATCAGCGGTTACTGCAGTTATGTTTTTTGTTTGGCTGGCTAATTGCTGAAGCGGTTCGATGCGACGACCAGAGATGGTGACTTTCGCACCTTCTGCAGCAAGAATAAGCGCGATAGCAGCCCCTACTCCTGTACCCCCGCCGGTAACCAACGCATGTTTTCCAGTTAGTGTTGTCATAATTAAAGTTTCATCACCTATATTTTAACTGCCTACACTTTGACCGTTAATGTTTCACCGCGTTCCGCAAGTCGGTACATTTGGTCCCGGCCTGCTTCATAAGGCTTAGGCCATGTAACACTCTTCTCACCAAGAGCCGCTGCGGCATGCAGGGTCCAATAAGGGTCAGCCAGATGCGGACGGGCAAGGCAAACAAGATCAGCGCGGCCTGCGATGAGAATGGAGTTTACATGATCTGGCTCATAAATATTACCAACAGCCATTGTCTTCAAACCTGTTTCATTTCGGATACGATCTGAAAATGGGGTTTGGAACATTCGGCCATAAACAGGTTTAGCCTGTGTTGAAGTTTGCCCCGCTGAAACATCAATGATGTCAACCCCAGCATCCCCAAGAATACGAGCGATTTCCACCGCATCCTCAGGGGTAATCCCCTCATCACCGACCCAATCATTTGCCGAAATACGAACAGAAATAGGCTTACCCTCAGGCCAAACAGCACGTACTGCATGATAAACTTCAAGCGGATACCGCATACGGTTTTCAAGTGATCCACCATACTCGTCCGTACGTTTATTGGTCAGCGGTGTGATAAAGGACGACATCAAATACCCATGGGCATAGTGAAGTTCAAGCCAATCAAAACCTGCGCGCTCTGCCATCTCTGCCGCAGCGACATAATCGGCTTTTACGCGATCCATATCTTCACGTGTTGCTTCAAAGGGCACTTGGTTGTTTTCTGACCAAGGCACAGGTGACGCCGCCAACAAATCCCAGTTACCACTTTCCAGTGGGGCGTCCATACCTTCCCAACCGACGTTGGTAGAACCTTTCGGCCCAGCATGTCCAATTTGTACTGCTACCTTTGCATCAGTCTCAGCATGTATAAAGTCTGTGATACGTTTCCAGCCCGCTTCATGTTCAGGAGCATAGAGCCCTGGACACCCTGGTGTAATACGTGCTTCTGCTGATGGACATGTCATCTCTGTATAAATAAGACCAGCCCCCCCTTTTGCACGCTCAGCATAATGAGCAAAATGCCAATCCCCAGGAATACCATCCTCGGCTTTATACTGCGCCATAGGTGACACCACCACGCGGTTAGCAAGCTCTAGATCACGTAACTTGAAAGGGGCAAACATCGGCGCTTTTGCTTCTGCTGCACTTGAGTCAGCCTGCTGCTGGAACCAAAGCTCAGCGCTCTCTAACCATTCTTTATCTCTTAATCGCAAATTTTCATGGCTGATACGCTGTGAGCGTGTCAAAAGCGAATAGTTGAACTGCACAGGATCAAGATCCAGATATCGTTCCACCTCCTCAAACCATTCAAGAGAATTACGCGCCGCAGATTGAAGGCGTAAAACTTCAAGACGGCGCTCATCTTCATAGCGCTCAAATGCTTGTTCCATTGTTGGTTCACTGTGCAGGTAATCTGCAAGAGCAATAGCGCTTTCCATAGCAAGCTTGGTGCCTGAGCCTATAGAAAAGTGGGCCGTAGCCGCCGCATCACCCATCAAAACAATATTACCGGTTGACCATTTTTCACAGAGAACCCTGGGGAATTTTAGCCATGCAGATCCACGAATATGATTGGCATTGGTCATCAATTCGTGGCCACCAAGATGATTAGCAAAGATGCGTTCACAAACAGCAATGCTCTCTTGCTGGCTCATCTCACCAAAACCAAATTTTTCCCATGTATCCTGCGCACACTCTACAATGAATGTCGCAGTCTCATCATCGAATTGATACACATGAGCCCACACCCAACCATGCTCTGTTTCTTCAAAGATAAAGGTAAATGCATCGTCAAATTTTTGTTTGGTACCAAGCCACACAAATTGACATGCTCGCACATCAATGTCAGGGCGGAACGCCTCTTCATGCTCTTTGCGCACTTTGGAGTTAAGACCGTCCGATGCTACAATAAGGTCATAACCCTTCAAGTCATCTGTCGACTCGATTTCAGTTTGATACTCGATTTTCACACCAAGAGATTCTGCACGTTCCTGCAAAATATTCAAAAGTTTCATGCGTCCAATACCACAAAAACCATGGCCTGTTGAAACCGTCCGCACACCGCCATGTACAACAGCAATATCATCCCAGTATGCAAAGTTTTTTCCGATTTCTTCAGAGCTTGGGATGTCATTTTCTGCAAAATTCTCAAGGGTTTCTGCAGAAAAAACCACTCCCCAGCCAAAAGTATCATCAGGCTTATTGCGTTCAAAAACAGTGATATCATGACTTGCATCACGCAACTTCATGCTGATCGCAAAATAAAGGCCCGCGGGCCCACCACCCATACATGCAATACGCATCATCATTCCCCTTTTGGCAGCAATATATTTTAAACTTAAAATAACTATGTGCCTAGAAATAATTTATTTCAAGCTTAAAATATATCTTGAACAAGGTTTGTGTTTCGGAAACTATGCTCTTCGACTAATCTAAGCCAACACCTAGGGGATGGAACGCTAATGCTTATGGATATTACGGACTGGGATGATGCCTACTCGAATGCCAAATACATCCCCGGCTCTGACACAATAGTGGATGAATGGAATACTAACGCCGCAGACTTTCGGTCAAAAGCGACGGCTCAACTAGATATTCCTTACGGCGACGGCGTACGTGAGCGCTTTGACCTTTTCTTCCCAGAAGGCAAACCTAAAGGCCTTATCGTTTTTATCCATGGGGGGTACTGGCTAGATTTTGACAAATCTTCGTGGTCACATTTGGCTGCAGGGTCTGTAGACAATGGATGGGCCGTGTGCATGCCATCCTATGATCTATGCCCTAATATACGGATTGCAGGCATAACCAAGCAAATTGGTGCTGCGATTAATAAAGCTGCAGCCATGATAGGCGGGCCAATCCATATCACCGGGCACTCTGCTGGCGGTCATCTTGCTGTACGCATGGGATGTACAAACACCCCTCTCAAGGCAGAAGTGTTAAATCGTATAGGTAACATCGTTGGGATAAGCGGCCTCTATGATCTCAATCCTTTAATGCTAACAAGCATGAATAAGGACCTGAAAATCGATGAGGCTGAGGCCGCGAGTGAAAGCCCCGTTTTACTTGTCCCTCATACTAACATTACTTTTACTAGCTGGGTTGGCGCAATTGAGCGACCCGAGTTCCTCCGCCAAAGCAAACTATTACAAACTGCTTGGAAAAAACACGACGTATCAGTTGAGTATACTGAAGCTAGTGATCGACATCACTTTGATGTCATTGCCCCCCTTGCTGACGCGAATAGCGCACTAACTCAGGCTTTATTAGGTTAGTAGACGCTTTTCTATAGCTTGGTATATTTTTGTACCAAGCTCAGGCCCCTGAACCGGATAAAGAAATGGTTCAACCATTTCCAGTTCCATAACGCAAAGACCACCATCTGATCCGCGCACCATATCCACACGTGCATATAACGGCATATCGAAATCAATCATTTCGAGCACAGACTGCGCGCAGGCAATGTCATGCCCGAGTGGGACATATTCGGTTTCGATACCGCCATATGAAGACTGAATACGGTACTCACCTTTAACAGGTTTTTTCTGCACTGCATGACAAAAATTGCCATCAATAAAGATAAAGCTGATTTCGCCCTCATCTTGAATAGATTTCAAAAATGGCTGAACCATCATTGGCTCAGGCATATCCGGAATCATATCATCAGCTTTTAATTTATACTGACCTCCAGCATTTGCCCCAACCTGCTGTTTAAAAACTAATATTTCTGAACTTAGCCTATCAAATGCATGTGCGGCATTCTCACAGGTCACCTTATCCAACCACAGTGTCGGAACCGTTGAAACACCTTTGTATTCCAAATCGCGAAGGTATGTTTTATGGGAGTTCCAAACAACCAAATCAGGGGAATTAAACAGCTTTGTCTGTGTGGCTATTTTCTCTAAAACAGCTAGAAATTCGTCCAATCGCTCAGGATAATCCCACGTCGTACCGATGATGACAGCATCAAAACTGGACCAATCTACACCATCTTCATCCCAAGACTTATCTTCGAGAATCGCATCCTTCGACCTGAATGCAGCACCAAGCGCATCCATCATCTGGTCATGCTCAAAAGCATCACCTCTGCGATTTGGACTACCTGGCATCGTTTCGCCTGAGCCAAGATAACAAACGCGCATCAACCGTACCCTTTGTACATATGTAGAGGAGTTTTGTTATTTACCAACGTCGTCGTGGTAACCAGAATCTTTAGTAAAAGCATTGAAACAAATAATAGTCTTAGTGTTTGCAATGCCTTTAATCGTCTGCACCTTATCATTTACGAAACGACCAATATCATCAGATGCACTGACGCTAAATTGTGCAATAAGGTCAAAATCCCCTGATGTAGAATAAACCGTCGGCGCTTCTTCAATTTCATCAACAAGGCTATTCGCCACATCGTAAATTTTGCCAAGTTCACATTTGATCTGAACGTAGAAAGTTCTCATCGAAGGCTCTCTTCTTAAAGGATAAAGATTTCGCACCTTTGTAAAGGTAAGAACCACTCTATTGCAACACTGGAACGACCAAACAAACTGCTTCTACCCCATTCCAAGGGCTTTTCATCGCATCAAGTTTGACTTTCACGCATTTAAACTTCCTTCTGATCCCTAACAAGGCGGAGGTCCTCATGATCAAGTTTAAACGAAATGTTTTTGTTGCAATGTTTGCATCAGTATTAACATTACAAGCAAACGCTGACGTTAGCTCGCTTTCAGACAACATACGTATTGAAAGTGAAAAACTTGGTTATGCCTTACAGTACCGTGTGTACACACCAGCTGGATACAACGAGGCAGATAACCTGCCTGCAATATATGTAGCGGACGGTCAGTGGTACATCAGCTCAGGACAAATGCACAAAGAACTTGATAAACAAATCAAAACTGGTGCCATCAAACCTGTAATCGCTGTTTTTGTTGATTCCCAAAACCCTGATAATTTATCTGAAAACAGAAGAAATCAGCAGTTTTTCTGCAACGTAGATTATGCGAATTTCTTCAGCGATGAACTAGTACCAACCATTACTTCCAACTATAAAGTCAGCACCAGCCGAGAGGATAGAGTTATCCTTGGTTTATCGTTTGGGGGACTCAACTCAGCTTGTTTCGGCATGACAGCAACAGATACCTTCAAAGGTATTGCAATGCAGTCTCCTGCCATGCACCCTGTCCCTGAGTTATATGAGGCATACCGGGACCGCCCCACCCAACCAATCGATATATTCTTCAGTATTGGCACAAAGAATGACAACACCCGCGCAGGTCGAAAGTTTAAAAGGCTTCTTGAAGAAAAAAACTATGAACTTTCCTACAAAGAAGTGCCCTACGGCCACACGTGGCGTAATTGGAAGCCACTTTTAGATGATGTGCTCATTCATTTCTTTAAATCATAACTGCTATTTCAAGGGCCTGCGAACAGCCTTGACTCTCTCGCTTAAAAATGAGAACAAATAGTGAACATATAGTCACCCGAGTCTCGACACCAAGGATAGAATTGTGCAACAAACCGCACAAAATGATAACACATTAGCACCTCAAGAAAGCACAGCCACTTTTGAGGGAAAAGGCACAAGAGTTCAGCAACTAGATGCCTTACGACAAACCATAAGAGATCTAGAGCAAATACCAGCTAACATCCTTGCTAACGAAGCCCCCTCTTCAAAACAAACAATCACTGATAATGCAGAGAGCTTCCTCACCGGCTATAGCCATGAAATATGGGCTGCACGCCCATCTGACTATGGAGCAGCCATGGGGTATGCACTACAAACCCTCACAAAAAGCAACAAACCAACCTTATGGATCACAACATACAGAATGATCCAAGAACACGGCATGCCATACGGCCCAGGCTTACTGGCACATAGCCTTGACCCAAATAAAATTATTATTGTGCGCTGCAAGGATGAACAGCAAGCCCTTTGGGCTATAGAGGAAGGCTTAAAATCAAAAGCTCTTTCTACTGTGGTAGGCGAACTAACCCAAATTGATCTTACCAGCAGCAGGCGACTATCATTAGTTTGCCGAGAACATGGAACCTGCTCAATTACCATACTTCGACATGATAATACTGCGCCCACAGCTTGTTATACTCGGCAAAAGATAGAACCTATTCCCAGCAACACTACGATGTTTGCCCCTCAAGCCCCTGGGGCCATGCGTCTATCAGCAAGCCTTATAAAGCACCGTGCAGGTATACGACCAACAAATACAATAATGGAGTGGCATCATGCGCAGGATCACCTCCCTATGGCTCCCACACTGGCCAATCGAGCGCTGGATGCGTGCGAACCGCCAAAAATCGCTACCAGGTGAAGCTTTCGCCCTTACGGAAACACAGGACCAAACGCAGAAGCTTTATGCCACATGTTTGCGAGCACAAACCCTCGGCATAACGCGTGGTATGTCGCTTGCTGAAGCACGCGCCATTAAGCCAGATATTGAAACAACAGCAGCAAATGCAAAAGCAGACTATGCGGCGTTAGATGCCCTAGCTCGTTGGTTTATACGCTACACTCCCCTATCAGCCATAAACAACCTTGATGGTATATTCCTCGACATAACTGGCTGTTCTCATCTGTTCGGCGGCGAACTCGCCATGCTTAAAGACATGACAAAACGCCTAAAATTGGCAGGAATAACACTTCAAACCTCAATTGCTGAAACGCCGGGCGCTGCGTGGGCTTTCACGCGCTTCAAACCAGGTCACATCACACCTGAGCATGAAAACAGCCTGCAGGCCCTAGCCCTTTTGCCCATTAAAGCATTACGCCTTGATGATGCTAGCACTACAACTCTGTCCCGATTAGGGCTTAAGAAAGTTGGTGATATTATGGATATCCCGCGCCACACACTCGCGCGCCGTTTCAGAGATATCCCCGCCAAACAGGTAACTGCACTTCTTATTCGTCTTGACCAAGCTCTTGGAAAACAAGAAGAGCCAATCAAGCCCCTTCAACCCCTTCCTTCCTGGCAAGTGCGACAAGCTTTCATGGAACCAATGGTGCATATTGAAACACTTGAGACCGCAGTGGTGCAATTGATGCAACGCTTGTGTGTAGCTCTCTGTGCAGCTGAACAAGGTGCCATGCGCATCCAACTATCTGCCTTCCGCGTTGATGGCACAGTGCAACAACTAATGGTTGGCACTAACAAACCCAGCCGAGATGCCGCACATATCATGCGCCTATTCCATGAAAAATTGCCTCAATTAGATGCTGGTTTCGGGTTTGACTTGTTGGTACTTGCTGCTCATGAAACATCTGAACTTCGTCCGGAACAAACTGGCGATCAACAGGCTGAGAATACACATTCCATCGCCAAGCTAATTGACAAAATATCTGCTCGGTTAGGACCTACCAGCGTACATTACCTAAAACATAAAAGCAGCCATTTACCAGAACGTAGCCAAACTCTGTCACCACCTTCAACATCAGACCTATGCTGGGCTAATTTTCCAAAAAACAAACCACTACGTCCTATTCGCTTACTACAGCGGCCTGAAAACATCGAAGTACTTGCGGAAGTACCTGAAGGAGCACCACGTAGTTTTCGCTGGCGCCGGGTTCAACATACAGTGACTAAAGCAGAAGGGCCCGAACGAATATCAAATGAATGGTGGCACAAAACCGGTGGCTTAACTCGGGACTATTACCGTATTGAAGTTACAGGTGGTGCACGCTTTTGGGTATTTCGACACGGTCTCTATGGCATACCCCGTGTCCGGTCAGCAGAGAGTAAGCAGCCTCTTTGGTACATGCATGGTTTCTTTCCCTAATGCAGTATGCTGAACTACATATCACCAGCAATTTTAGCTTCCTAGAGGGTGCATCACATCCTGAAGAACTTGTCATAATGGCAAAAGCTCTAGGACATAAGGCACTGGCTATAACCGATAGAAATACTGTTGCAGGTATTGTTCGCGCTCATAAGGCAGCCAAAGAACATAATATTCAGTTCATACCCGCCTGCCGCCTTGATCTGTTATGCGGCCTGTCCTTACTAGCCTATCCTAAAGATAGAGCTGCATACGGGCGCTTAACTGAACTTCTCACTATCGGTAACAGACGCGCAGAAAAAGGCTCATGCCACCTCACTCTCGAAGATGTACAGAAATTTTCCGCAGGACAAATCTTTGTAGCTCTACCCAACTCCATTCAAGAGGATTTAACAAACCGCTTGAGGGAAATTAAAAAACAGCTGTCAGCTCCTCTATACCTTGCAGCTTCATATGGATATAGCGGTGAAGATGGTCATTACATGGCACAGCTCGCGCATATTGCAAACGTTACAAACACCCCTCTTTTGGCAACCGGCAATATTTTGTATCACAGCCCAAAACGGCGAATTCTCGCAGATACACTAAGCTGTATTAAAAACCATATCCGCATTGAAAAAGCTGGCTATCTACTCGATAGCAACACTGAACGTTTCTTAAAGCCTTCCGAAGAAATGGCCCGCCTTTTAAAAGATTATCCTTCTGCAATTAAAAACACAGTCAAAATTGCAAAGGCCTGCAAGTTCTCGCTTGATGAACTAAGGTATAACTACCCAAAAGAGCCTGTTCCGGCAGGGTTAAGCCCACAACAACATCTAAAAAAAGCATCATGGGCAGGCATGCACATACGTTATCCTGAGGGCATCCCTCAGCATGTTCAAACAACCCTGAAGAAAGAGCTTAAGCTTGTTGCTGAACTAGGGTTTGCCCCATACTTTCTGACTGTCCATGACATTGTCTCCTATGCAAAACGACAGAAAATCCTATGCCAAGGCCGCGGGTCTGCTGCAAACTCCGTTATTTGCTATGCCCTCGGCATCACTGACGTAAACCCAGATCAAGTAAACCTTCTATTTGAACGCTTTGTCTCCAAAGAGCGCGGAGAACCACCTGATATTGATGTAGATTTCGAACATGAACGCCGCGAAGAAGTCATCCAATATATTTATGAGCGCTATGGCCGTCATCGTGCAGGGCTTGCTGCCACGCTTATTACATATCGCGCACGAAGTGCAATACGTGACGTTGGTAAGGTTATGGGCCTATCGGAAGACACAATTGGTGCACTTGCAGGCACAGTCTGGGGTTCATACGGCAAAGAAATACCCGATGAGCAGGTTAAAGAAGCAGGTTTTGACCCAGCAGATGTTCGCCTGAAACAAACACTCGATATTGCCCATGAGTTAATGGGCTTTCCGCGTCATCTGTCGCAGCATGTAGGTGGTTTTGTGTTAACTGAAAGCCCGTTACATGAAATCGTTCCCATTCAAAATGCAGCAATGAAAGACCGCACCGTCATTGAATGGAATAAAGACGACCTTGAAACGCTCGGCATCCTCAAGGTGGACGTACTTGCGCTTGGCATGCTCTCTTGCCTAAGAAAGGCTTTTGATATGCTCAAGAGTCATCACAATCTAAACACCTCCCTAGCTGATCTGCCCGTCGATGATCCAGCCACATATGCCATGCTGCAACGCGCTGATAGCGTGGGCCTTTTTCAAGTAGAAAGCCGTGCACAAATGAGCATGCTGCCACGCCTTAAACCCGCTAGCTATTATGACCTTGTCGTACAAGTCGCTATTGTGCGTCCAGGCCCTATTCAAGGTAATATGGTGCACCCATACTTGAAGCGCCGACAGAAAAAAGAACCGGTTACATACCCAAGCCCGGACCCTAAACACGGTGAACCAGATGAGTTAGTTGCTGTTCTTGAGCGCACATATGGTGTTCCCCTTTTTCAAGAACAAGCCATGCAAATTGCCATTACTGCTGCTGGTTTCACGCCTGGTGAAGCTGACAGACTACGCCGAGCGATGGCATCCTTCCGTAACACCGGCACTGTTGGAAACTTTGAAGAACGTTTCACGCAGGGCATGATCCGCCGTGGATATGAGCCAGAATTTGCTGAACGCTGCTT
>JBFOLV010000516.1:0-2682 GCA_040830325.1 Kordiimonas sp.
AATGATTTTTATGATCTTCAGGGATAAACGCCTCTAATGTGTCTTCCCACACTTAGAAACCCACACTCAACACTTAGAAAGTCGTGTCGAACACAGAAAGTCCACCCCTGTAAGTCGAAGCGAACCTCCATTATCGGCGTGTGATTTTCTAGCAAAACCAAGCACTCAAAACTGCACGAAAACCCGTTTAACGAAATTATGTGTCTTTTTTGACACGATACCTGTGATGGCTATCTGCAACACTTCATCACTCGGATCATTTATAAAATATAAATGAAATATTTATAATGATATAAATACTAGCAACAAATAAATACATAATACTAATTATATAAAGCAGTTATTTTTATATATATTTTGTTATTTAAATATATATTGATAAACCATTTTTATTTTATTTATACTTTTGAGTTTATGTATATGTTTAATAATTATATTATAATTTATAACTTTTGTATCATTAGAAATACTATAAATATGTAACTAAAGTATCACAGTTTATACCCAAATCTTTGATTTTTGTAACTATTGTGCAACATATACATAAACTGTTGAACTATAATCGCCCAATCACTAGCTCTCCTCGTTTTGAATCAGTTTTTGTAAAATACACGCACGTTCGCCTTTGATTTTTTGTGCCTTCACACTTCCCCTATTTACCAACACCATGTAGGGTGCGCTCCAGCAACGTGGGAGCGTTTTATGGACCTCAAAATAGATACGGCATTTTCAAAGCTCGGCCTTGAAACACATATGGGGCTTTTAGACTTTGACGTAGAAGTACATCCGTCAGGTCCAGCCTTAATGGACGCCATGGAAGACGGGGCAGAAACACGGCTTCATGAACTAATGGGTGAAGCAGCCTCAACGGACCCGGTTATTTCCAAGATTAGAGCTGCATTCAAAGCAACGGGTAAAGACCCAAGCAGATACCGCCCTTCCTCTGAGGCGCTAACCCGTAGGGTTATTTCTGGAAAGCCCCTATATCTAGTGAACAATGTAGTGGATAGCGGTAACCTCATCTCTCTAATGACGGGCGTTCCAATAGGTTGCTATGACACAGAGAAGTTAAATGGAAACTTATCATTTCGCATAGGCGACTCAGGCGAAACATACAGTGGCATTGGTCGCAGCGAAATCAATCTGGAAGGTTTACCGATACTCGCTGATGAAACTGGGGCATTTGGCTCTCCTTTCTCAGATAGCGAACGCACAGCTGTCACTGAAGAAACAGAGAAACTCTTGTTTGTGGTATACGGCCTCAACATAGATGTCGCCTACGTGGAATCAGCTGCAGAAATGGCCGATACCCTCATCACCAGATTCTGCAACCGAGACTAAACAAGCAAAAAACTTCAAAGCATATTTCCAAACGGCCCTTAAGCCGCTATTTCTTTTGATGGGATTAGTATAGGGGATTATTAATGCGCAAACTGTTTGCCGTACTTTGCTTGTTTACACTGTCTATTACATCTAGCGCACAAAGCGCAGATTACATACAGATGCTCAATAGCTATGTTTCAGTGCGGCTCCACCTAGACACCGACCCGAAACGTGGTCAGATGGTCGGTGCTGCTTGGCTACGTATCCGCAATAACGGCAACACACCTCTAACCGGTGTTCCCTACATTTTGAATCCGGGCCTGCAGGTCACTAAAACGCTTGGTCCAAACAACAGACCTCTTCGAGACAACTCCAACATCGCTTCAGTTTCCGGCTATGAGTATCTGGATGCAACGGTTGGCACCATCAATTTACCAACACCTTTACTGCCTGATTCTGATATGGAAATCGTCATTCAGTATCGCGGCTCTCTACAAAACATGTCATGGTCAGGCATTGATCATGCAAAAGAAACCCTCAGCAGCAACTTCACTGTCCTTCGAGCAGATAGCTTTGCTTATCCTGTAATTGCTGCCCCAACAAAAATAGCGATAGCAGCCGCCCTATCTCAGCCAGCTTATTATCAAACTGCAACAGTTGAAGTTGCTGATGGCTATACAGTTGCTGGCAATCTTCATGTTGATGAAATTGCGCTGAAAGGCGCAAACAAATCATACGGCCTTAGATACGGACAGCCCTCAACACCTATGGTTCTCCCTATTGCCAACTATCTGCAACTCAGTGAAGGCCCTTTGTCTGTTTCAGTCTTTAACGGATATCAGAGTGCGGGGAGTTCTCTTATCACAGACGTTACACCTCTGCTAACACGCCTCTCGAATATGCTTGGAGAACCAGCAGGCAACAAACTCAACATCACAATGGTGCCAGACGGATATGGTACTCTAAGCACAAGCGGCCTCACCACCCTTGAGGAAAGTAACTTCAGCGCCGACAAATTTAATGCTTCAGAAGCGCTCCTGAACCTATGGGGCGTTGGAGCGCAAGAAACCGCTGGGCATTGGCGCACTAGTCTTGATCATATCATTAGACAATCCGCCGCCAATCAAACTCTGTCAGATGAGGCTGCACCCTTCTTCAGTGAACTGAAAAGCAAAATTTCAACAAACAAAAAACTAGGAAAAGCTACACTTGAATCTCTTACTGTAGCGAAACAAACAGACGAAGCAGAAGCACTCCTCAGACTAACGTTTGCAGGCTTACATGACATAATGGGCAAAGACGCTTTCTATGAGTTTGTTCGAGCGCTTCGTACTGATCTCCGGGGCAATTACGCAGACA
>JBFOLV010000517.1:0-4316 GCA_040830325.1 Kordiimonas sp.
ATCTAGATAGAAATAGTTAGCAGTAAGGCCCAACGTACCCAGATCTCCTAAATCTTGGAAATATGATACATCAGCAGTTAGACCTGCAAAATCACGGAGACCTGCATTCACGTAACCAGCGCTAATATGAGTAACCTGCCCTTGGTTATCACGTGTAATCAAATCACACGCACTAGCCGTTGGAAAATCAGCACTATCATAACAACCAGCTAAAATAGCAGTGCCATCTAGGTTCTCAATTGCATTTTCAAGCTTAATGTTAATCCAATCCACTGCCACCGTAAGATTTGGCAAAAAGTCAGGGCGCACAACCGCACCAATTGACCATGCCTTTGCAGTTTCACTTTCAAGATTCACATTACCAGACACTGTTTGCGGCTGGGAAGCATTCACAATTAGAGAGTTAAACGGCTGAACAATACCTTCCGCAGCACAGTTTGCTGTCCTTGTCGCTGGCTGCTCACCTTTATCCACGAATCTTTGGTCACACGGGTCAGTGGCCCGGGCGGATGTTTCAGATTCAGGCAAGAACAGTTCGGTAATGCCCGGCGCTCGAATAGACTGTGTATAGTTACCGCGCAGCATCACACCACTGATTGGCGAATAACGGGCACCTGCTGTCCATGTAACATCGCCTCCAGCAACGCTGTTATCTACGTAACGGGCAGCGCCTTCAAATTCCAAAGAGTTTACAAGAGGGATTTCCATATCTGGGCTAACCAGAGGAACAAGAACCTCTCCGTAAATTTCCTTGGTATCGAACTTACCATAAATTGGCACACCAGACTGAATAGCGAAGCTTTGAACCTCACCACTTTTCAACACTTCATCTGGCTCAAAAGTTGAACTTTCCCGGCGATAGTCTGCACCAATAGCAAAACCCACCGGTCCACCGGGCATTTCAAATAACTCGCCAGAGAAATTTGCTGATACATAGTGCTGGTCGATAGTTGTGGTCGCAGACGCGGGGCCAGAAACATAGTCGATAGCCTCTGGGCTCGGTGCGCCATTTCCTAGTATATTTAGCGGAACACAAGCAGGGTCACTATCCTCACACACAATATTGCCATCTGCATCAGTAGTAGCATAAAGCGCTTTGCTGAAACGCTGGCTGTGAATAACCGTTGCTGTTGAACGCCCAACTGTTTGACCGTACGTGTAAGTCACATCCCAATCATATGTGTTGTCGCCAAGCTCTAGTGCCCCCTCAAGACTGAATAAACCCCGATACAGGTTTTGAGTACTATGGGTTGGGCTTCCACGCATGATATCTTGGTGCCCTTTGTCCACCCAGAAAATCGTGTCGTCCGCAACACCGTCACCATCAAAGTCAGCGTTTAGGTCAGGAACACCATCACCGTCAAAATCGAGACCTTGCCCGATAACAGCACGTGCCTGATCATTCACAAATGGATTGCTTAGGCGGATAGGTGCGGGACCTTGCTGGATGTTATTGAGTGTCTCATCCCCGGAAGCAAAGGCAACACCTGTAAAATACGGCTGTGAAACAAGACTTGTATCTTCGGTATAGGAATACCAGCCCTCCATACGCATTTTGATTGTATCCGTAAGGTCATAATTTACCATTACGTTCACAAGTTGACGCTTGTTGTCAGTTAACAAGTCTGCGGTATCACCAATACTGAAACCATCACCGCCGCCTTTAAAGACAAGACTGCCTGTCGGTGACCCAGGATCGAAGGTGACCACATTACCATTTGTATCAAACTGCGTTAGGTTTCCATCCGCATCGCGCAAACCGCCACCTAGCAAGTTAAAACCGAAAGGAACAGCAGGTTTACCATTAATCGATTCCGGCCCTGGGAAATTACCTGAACCCTGGAATGGCACACCGATAATAACGCCGTTAAAATTAGTCAACCCAACCCGGCTATCTCTTAGCAGTATCTGCGAGAATGGGGAGCTTGCATCTGCTGGCGCCTCAAAACTCAAATATTCGGAAGAAGCGTCGCGATCACTTGTAGACAAGCCTCCACGCTGATTGTGATCAACACTTACAACCAGATTCCCCCGATCATTATGGAAGTTAATGCCGTATGTGGCCTGAACTTGATATTGGGTTGCGCCGCCATGCTCGGTCGCATCTACTTTCGCCATTCCAGCAAAACCCTCAAAGTCTTCCTTCATGATGATGTTGATAGTACCGGCAATAGCATCGGTACCGTAGATGGGTGCCCCACCTGTCGCGATAGTTTCTACACGCTCGATAAGTGCCGTAGGAATTGTGTTCATATCCACCTGTAGCCCTGGGCTACCTGCACCATCAATAGACGGTGTGTTTGCAGGTACAAACCGCTTGCCATTAACAAGTGTGAGCGAGCGCTGCGAACCAAGTCCCAAGAAATTTACAAAGGTCTGACCAGCACCAACACCTGCCTGACCACCTTGCGCACTACTTGATGGGTTACCAAACGCAGGTAGCTCCGTTAACGCATCCCCCACATTTGACAGCCCTCTAGATTCCATAGCTTCACGGTCCATGACAATGGCAGGCTGCAAGGTATCGAAACCCTGCCGCTTAATCCGCGACCCTGTAACAACGACTTCTTCAAACTCGGTATCAGCTTCGGCTCCCACGTCCTGTGCAGATACCTCTGATAGTGTTCCCATTTGCGCCAGAAGCGCGAAAACTGCGGTTGAAGCGCACAGCTTTCTTTTATGCCTTGGAATTGTCCCTGACATACCTAGTTCCTCCTCAATTGTAGACCTGATAGCTCCCCTTACAGAACCCCAGGTTTTTATCACTAAGCTGTTCCCCTTACAGAACAGGTTCAGTGTTCTGTGGCCTCCCTTACAAGGCCACACACACGGCAGCGCCCAACAGCTCGCATAGCAACATCTAAATTTTTTGAGTCATTGGGTCTGACTAACCCCATAATTGGTTACATGTGTAACCATGTCAAGAAAGGTTTCAACTGCAACAAAATAAGTTTTCAGCCAATGAGATGTTATGTGTCAATTTTATCACTTATAATGATATATTATTTCAAAACAACCTCACTACTTAGTCTAAATAGAACTTCACAAGGAGCGGCACATAACTAAGTAAAAAGACGAACACAACACGCTTAGGTTGGAAAAACGAACTTCTTTTAACCAAACCCTAACAATTAGGGCCTTATTTTATAATCAAATTTTCACACTATGAGTTTTATGCATTATTTCCCTATGAAGGAATATCAATATGGAAAAACTCCTTAACCAACTTGGTTTAGGCACTCGAATTATTGCCCTAAGCCTTATCCCTCTTCTCATTTCATTGCTCTTCGCAACATCATCTGCTTATGACGCGAGAAAGTTGGCTGAGGAAGCCACAGATATCAATACACTTGCAGTATATGCACCTATTATTAGTTCCGTTGTTCATGAGCTACAGAAAGAACGAGGCCGTACAGCTGGCTACATAGGTTCAGGAGGAGCCGGTAGGGCTGAACTGGAAGAGCAGAGAAAAAGTACAGAGCAAGCTATTCGCCTGCTACAGGAAGAAAACAGCAAGTTCAACTATGTTTCATTTGATCAAAGCTTCGCAAATATTGTTCAAAACTATCAAACAGCTCTGTCAAGACTAGATGCTACTCGTAAATCAGTGAATGATCAGGACATAACCGTTGCACAAATGGCTAGCTACTACTCAAGCACCATAGCCAAACTCCTTGATACAATTAAAAGCATGGTACAAATGAGTAACGATGCGGACATATCTCGCCGCATCACAGCATATGTTAACTTATTAGAGGCTAAAGAACGCGCCGGGCAAGAACGCGCAATGGGCAACAGCGGCTATGCCTCCGGGCAATTCTCCCCTGCCATCTACAAACGTTTTGTTGAACTAGTTGCTGTGCAAAATGCCTTCATTGGAAACTTTAATGAATATGCCAGCAAGGAAAGTGCAGCATACTATGAAAGAACATTAAAGGGACCGGCTGTTTCAAAAGTTCAAGCAATGAGAGACCATACATTTTCGACACAAGGGAATGTTGGCACTGATACTTATGATTCCAGAGATTGGTTCAATCAGATCACTACGAAAATCAATTTGCTGAAACAGGTTGAAGATCATGTGAACAATGAAATTCTGACCTCTACAGAATCTTTAATGGCAGACGCCTCCTCAACCTTCTGGTTTTTAACTATTTCCCTCATAATCGGCACGATCGTTCTTCTTGGTTTTACGTTTGCTGTTTTTCGGAGCGTAGCCACACCTTTAGAAACTCTAGAAAGCACCATGGAGAGTTTATCTACAGGCAACCTAGAGACACACGTTCCCTACATCGATTATGGGAGCTCCATAGGAC
>JBFOLV010000518.1:0-3295 GCA_040830325.1 Kordiimonas sp.
GCCCGCATCAAACATAACATCAATGTTAGATAGTTTCCCTTCTAGTGGGTGCGCACCTTCAGTTCCTAACAGTACACCTATGGTGCCTTTGGAGGCTTGGTTGTGTAGGGATAGATCTTTGGTGGAAGTTATGAAGGAAAGTTGCCCGTCTGATGTTGCAACGAAATCAGAAAGCTTCTGTGACTGATAAAGAGCGCGCTCCAGTAAGCTGTCCCACGTTTTAATAGGCCAGCCCTGAAGGATAGCGGCTTTTGTAATTGTGTCGCTACCAGCATCATTTTCTACGTAGTTTTGGCCTTCAGGGGACTTGGTTACAGTTGTTAGCATCTGTAGGGAGAAGTTGCCTTTCTGGAGGCGCGGTAAATCAACCTTGCCATAATCAGACAGTTTGAGGAAATCGCGGTTCCACAGCAAACTGTCTGCGTGCCAATCCATGATAGTAAGTTTTTCGTGGAGGGTTCTAGCTTCGTCGGATATCACACTGTGATCTACGTCAATGAGTGGATTTAGTTTTTCTTCTAGAATTGCAGGCCCAAATACGCGAGCACTTGTTAGGCTAAGGCCAACCAGTATTATGAGTGTGAGTGCTGTTTTTTTGAGTTTACTTGTCACCAGATGTCCCTCGTCTGATTTGATCAAAGCTAACTATAGGTTTAAAACTGATAACGGCAAGTAGCTTCCCCAATAGCTATAGTTACTAGTCAAGATTCTCTGTTGCAAAAGGCTTTAATATCAATAAGGTATTGCCCGTGGGAACGAGGAGAGGGTCGATAAGTGACGGATAATTCCACTCTTTCTGTGGCAGTTATGCTAGTGATGGGGCTTGCATCCATCGCTCTCATTGCCCACTGGCTTGCCAACCGCCTGATAGCAGGTATGGGGACGCTGGCTTTTGGCTTGCTACTGTGCTCCATTGGTGCAGGTTTAGTAATCTCAGATAAAGCAGCGCAATCTGAATATTGGGCTTTTCTCGGTTACATTCTTATTATGTCAGGGCATATGTCGCAGTGGCTAGGACTTGCTGACTTTTGGCAAGCGCGGACAAGAATGTTAGCGTTTGTTGCTAAAGGGATGGTTTTAGTCGGCATCCTCGGTATCCTATATATAAAATATATAGAAGGGGGTTGGCAGCTTAAAGTTGGTTTTGTCGCAGGCACGTCAGCCTTGTTGTTGTTTGGTTGTGTTTATACGATTTCGCAGGCGCTTGGTGGTAGCCTCGGAATGTATAAAGGTGTTGTTCGCATAACTTCTGTTGGCTCAGTTATTGCAGCAGGATTGTTTCTGTTGCACGGTTTCTATGCGATTTATCATGCTGCTGTTCGGATTGATTTTATCGAGCCAGTAGCTGCCGATATTCTCCCTTCGCTGAATGTTTTAGCGCAATTTGAGATTATGCTGTTTTCCATAACCTTTGCGCTTGTGGTGATTATAATCACTGCTGAAAGGCTCCATGCGGAACTAAAAATACAGGAGATGCTGGACCCTTTAACAAAGGCTTTGAATAAAAGGGCTTTTATTGAAGTCGTGAAAGCTGTTTTAGCACGAGCACGTCGGAATTCTGAGCCAGTATCCCTCATTATGATGGATATTGATCATTTTAAAAAAATAAACATTACTCACGGCCGAGCTGTGGGGGATGAGGCGCTGCGTTTGTTTGCTGATCTAGTCACCGACGGCCGGCGTGCGCAGGATGTATTTTGTCGGTTTGGTGGTGAAGAGTTTGTGTTTCTCTTGCCTGGCACGCCTGAAGAAGGGGCCGCTTTGGTCGCGGAGCGTATTAAGGACAGAATTGAACAGTCTGCGCTGACCCCGAAGGGGGTAGCAGTAAAACTTAGTATTAGCATGGGCATGGTGACCGAGCGCGGCGATGACCTTGATGCTGACGGCATGTTTGATGTTGTAGACCGCCGTATGCACCGGGCACAGAAGCTTCAATTTAAAAATATTGAGAGTGCCTAAAGACGTTCAACTTCCAAGCACCCAATCGAATAACTTGCGCCAAATGAGCAAATAAGCCCCAAATCACCAGCTTTAAAATCAGCTTTGTGTTTGTGGAAGGCAATCATACAGCCTGCACCAGCGGTGTTGCCGTACTCATCGAGAATTATTGGTGCATCCTCCTGCGTTGGGTCTTTACCCAAAAGCTTACGGGTCGCAAATACGTTCATGTTGATGTTAGCTTGGTGTAGCCAAAATCTTTTAAAGTCTTCAACACTTCTATTTGTATCTTTTAGGTGCGTTTGAACCAGTTCAATGACCTTTGGCAGAAGCTCTTTGAAAACTGCGCGCCCATTTTGCTTGAAACGTTGTATGGGGTGACCAACTTTATCGCGTTCAATTAGTACCCGGCTGCCGAAACCCGAGCGGATGTTTGTAGAGAAATCGGTTTCTAATTTGCGGCTGTTGATGCGGAAAGCCTGATACGACTTTGTAGCATCTTCTTTTTCCAGCACCATCGCCACGGCGGCATCGCCGAAAATGAAATGACTGTCTCTATCCTCAAAATTCACGAGAGGAGAGGCATACTCGGCAGTTACCACGAGGGCTTTGGTAGCCATGCCAGAAGCAAGTGCGTCCATAGCAGATGAAATGCCAAACGTTGCACTTGAACAAGCCATCGACATATCTAGGGCAAAACCTTTAGAGCCAAGTATATTTTGTAGCTCAATCGCCATTGAGGGAAAGAAACGTTCCCAAACAGAAGATGACATGACAATCATGTCAATATCTTCGCCAGACAGGTTGGCTTCTGCGAGAGCTTCTTCTGCAGCTGCCAAGGCCATTTTTACTTGTGTCGGTGTACCTTCCCAGTCTTCTGAGGCGCCCTTTGCTGTATGGGGATGCATGCGGTCAGGATCAGTTGCGCCGCTACCTTCCATAAAATAGCGGCTTTTGATGCCTGACGCTTTTTCAATGAAGGCAGTGGAAGATTGGTCTTTAGGCTCCACTTCGCCGGCTGCTATGGCTTCAGCATTCTCGCTATTCCACTTTTCAGCATAAGCGTTGTAACTCTCAACCAGTGCTTCGTTTGAAACCGCATCAGGCGGTGTGAAAACGCCGGTACCACTAATTACAACGCCACTCATGCCAAATCCTTCAATAAGGGTTTACAGTTTTTCTACTAGTAGACTTCCGATTGAATAACCGGCCCCGAAAGAGCAGATAATACCCTTGTCTCCTGACTTCAGGTCATCGCGGTGTTTGTGGAAAGCCACAATGGAGCCTGCGCCGGCAGTGTTGCCGTATTCGTCAAGAACTGTCGGGGCTTCATCTGCGTTAGGCTCACGACCAAGTA
>JBFOLV010000519.1:0-3402 GCA_040830325.1 Kordiimonas sp.
ATATCTAATATGATATGCCCGTCCGGTGCTCCTTTTAAGTTTACAGAGGCGCCTGCAATGTTCAGCATGCAGTTGATGCGTTGCCGTGTTAGATTTAGGGCCTCATGAGACGGTAGTTTGACTGGGTTGTCGAAATGCATTTTTACACGCCAAACACCTAATGTGATTGTTTCTTCCAAGCCGAGCAAAGTGCCTTGGAAGCGAACACCGCGAAATGTTCCTGTAACAGTATCCCCGACATGAAAAGGATATTGCTGCTTTCTTTGGTCAGGTTTTGATATCTCCCCAGCTACAGTTTTGAATAAAGCACTGTATGTGTTCCAGTCGCGATATCCCTCAGAATGCGCTATTGCTTCTAAACTTTCACTGTGGCTAATGGAATGCCCGCTACCATCAAGATATGCGCGCAAGCGCTTCGCTCGGTTTTTTGCAAGCTTAATGAAGTCTTCGGCATCAGTGTTTACTGAGCCATATTTATTTCCTGTAGACATGTTACGTCTTTCCACTGGCGACCACTGCATTCAAATGCGCGTCGCGAACGGCTCTTTGTGACGGGGCCCGCATTGCCATCCCTAAGCCGCTCATGCGGTTTGGACGAATTATAGTTTAGACTAGATCTTCACCAACCCAAGAAGGGCGCGGACGGCAGGTGACCTATAACCTAGCGACCTTTTGTCATGGTTGAACGGGGCCGTCAAGTTTTGGTGTCTTAGCCAATAGCTTTCAAAAGCTGTTTATCGAAGTAACGTAACAGTATGGAGAGGTCTTTCCCGCGCTTCAGGATTTGGCCATTCATGCCGGTAATACGCCAAGTACCTTGTTTGTGTGTAAGGGAAGGGTCTTTGATGATGCGATAAAGTGGCATTTCGCTGGCACGACGAAAAATGGAAAAGATGGCTATATCTTCTAAGTGGTCGATGGCGTAATCATGCCATTCACCAGCGGCAACCATGCGGCCATATACATTGAGAATACTAGAGAGCTCTGTTCGCATTAAATATACATAGCGGGGTTTGCTCTTTGCGGCCCCAGGTGTTTGGTGGCTGGTCAGTTCAAACATATGCGTCAATGAAGCATCATCCATTTAACTATTCTGCGGTAACTAGTTTAGATTTGCAAGTTTCCAGCAATCTGCAGGCTTTTGATTGACATTGACTGTTTCGTACCCAAATGAGATAAACAACATAGCGCTAAAGTTATAAAAGTAAGGCGCAGTAATAAACGACGGCAGAAAATTGAGGATAAACCCATGAAGAATTCCTTTTCTTTTGGTAGGGGCGTAACTAAGCAAGCGGTAGCTGGCTTAGGTGTTGCGCTATGTGTTTCAACAAGCAGCTTCGCGTTTGCAGGTGGTGAAGTTACTGAAACCCGCGATGTTCAGGCCTTTCACGGCATTCGAGTGGATGGCGGCGTAGAGCTTCGTGTGAAGGTTGGAAAAGATCAGAAGCTTGATATCACGGCAGATGATGAAGACATCGAGAAAGTTGAAACAATCGTAGAAGATGGTGTGCTTATCATTGACACCAAAGAAGATGAAGACCGCAGTTGGTACGAATCTAAACGTGCAATCGAAGTTGAAATTTCTCTACCAGAACTAAAATATCTAGATATTCGCGGCGCAGTAGACGGCGAAATCGATGATGTTGATTCCGAAAATATAACAATTGATATCCGCGGCGCTGCCGGGATTGAACTAGACGGCAAATGCGGTGAGCTGGAGCTCGAAATTAGAGGCGCAGCTGCTGTCGATGCGGAAGGACTCAAGTGTGAAAGTGTCAACGTATCACTCCGTGGTACTGGGTATGCTTCCGTTCATGCATCCGAGAAGGTAGACGCAGATCTCCGGGGTGTTGGGGCCATCAATATTGAAGGTGAGCCCAAAACCGTTAAGAAGGCCGTACGTGGTATTGGCGTGATTAACGATTAACACGACAAACAGAGAGGGTACTAAGATGGAAAAGAAAGCATTACTTGGCGCAGCTGTTGCGCTGACAGTAGCAACGACAGCTTGGGCTGGTGGAACAGCAGAAGAAACACGGGATGTTTCAGGTTTTATTGAAGTGGCACTCAAAGGTTCGATGGATGTTGATGTCGTTGTAGGTAAAAAGCACAGTGTACGTGTCGTAGCTGACGACGATGTCATTGAACACATTGAAACTGAAGTTTCAAATGGCCGTTTGAATATCAAGCTGGATGATCATCATCATGGCAGAATTAAGAAAATGAATGTTTATGTGACTGTGCCAAAATTAGAAGCTGCAGCTATTTATGGTTCAGGTGATATGAAGGTTGAAGGAACCATTGACGGTGACTTTGAGTTTGACATCTATGGTTCAGGTGACGCGCATGTCGAAGACCTCAAGGCTGGTAGCCTAGACCTTAGTATCAAAGGGTCTGGTGACCTAGTGATTGAAGGCTCCTGCGATGAGCTTGATGTTAATATTAAAGGATCAGGTAATGTTGAAGGACGTGACCTTCAGTGTAAAGACGTAGAAGCAAGCATCATGGGTTCGGGTGATGTTGCAATTCATGCATCAGACCGCATTGATGCGACAGTTAAAGGATCTGGTGATATTGATGTTTATGGTGGGCCTGACAAGGTACGTACTAGTGTGCGTGGTTCAGGCGATATCAATCTCCACTAAGAATATCTAGCGGATTTATCAGCAAACATTTGAAACCCTCATCAAGCTATGATGGGGGTTTTGTTATATCATCACATTTTTGACACATTTGCGCCCGGATTGGGCCACAATACAGGCAGACCTTATAGTTGTTGGCCTCAACTGACCCAGCCATTTCGTAGCAAACGGAAATTCCTAGCCTTAATTGCTGCAACCCCTTCGATGGCTGGGTCAGTCTTTATCTACCTGCCGGTTGGACGACATTTTTCATTCACATCGATGTGCATTGCTTTTTTGGCCTTGCGGCGACCATAAACAGTCACCAAATAGCTAATGACCCCGGTTAGTAGGGAGCTTAGATTACTGACTGGGGAAGTATGTTCAGGTATTTTAAAGGGGAGTCACATGAAACTTTTTGAAATTTGCAGTGCTGACAAGGATGTTCGGTTCAGCCCTTTTGTCTGGCGTGTGATTATGTGTTTGCACCATAAGGGGTTATCGTTTGATCGAGTTGCGATGTCCTTCCTTGAGGCGAAAGAGCAGCTCAAAACAGAACCCCAAACAGTGCCTGTTCTTGAGGATGGGGACAAGCAGGTGGTTGATAGTTTCGAGATTGCCAAGTATCTGGACGAGGCGTACCCGGAAAACCCACTGTTTGATACTGATAAGCCAATAGAGAAGTACCAAGACCTGAATGTGTGGACTGATCGCACCATAGCGTTAGGTGTGTTTCGCATGCTGGTAAAAGATATTCATGACTTGCAGGACCCTGAAAACG
>JBFOLV010000520.1:0-12185 GCA_040830325.1 Kordiimonas sp.
CATAAAAAAACTGTTGCAAGGCGGTTGACGAACGGGGTTTTATTCATATAATCCCCGGCTTCGACGCGTCTTGTGGCGAATTGTCGTTTGACGTGAACTAGTTTGATCAGGAGAAATGGTCGTGGCGCGTATTGCTGGCGTTAACATTCCGACCAATAAGCGAGTTGAAATCGCTTTGACTTACATCCACGGTATTGGCCACACTTCGGCTAAGGGAATTTGCGAAAAGCTAAACTTCCCACGTGAGCGTAGGGTTGCGGAATTGACGGATGCTGAAGTTATTCAGATCCGTGAGATGATTGATGGTGATTTTACAGTTGAGGGTGACCTCCGCCGTGAAGTTGCAATGAATATTAAACGGTTGATGGACCTCAAGACATACCGTGGTCTTCGTCACCGTAACAAGTTGCCTGTGCGCGGTCAGCGTACTTCGACGAATGCTCGTACTCGTAAGGGTAAAGCAATCGCGATTGCAGGTAAGAAGAAGTAATTTAGGGTTTAGCTGTTTAGGGCTCCCCCATAATAGGGCTTGATAGAGATGGCAAAAGATACAGGTCGCGTAGTAAGACGGCGTGAACGCAAAAACATCACGAATGGTGTTGCGCACGTGAATGCTACATTTAACAACACGATGGTTACCATTACAGACGTTCAAGGAAATGCAATTTCTTGGTCTTCTGCTGGTATGATGGGCTTCAAAGGTTCTCGTAAATCTACGCCGTATGCGGCACAGGTTGCAGCTGAGGACGCTGGTAAGAAAGCTCAAGAACACGGCATGAAAGCATTGGAAGTGGAAGTGAAAGGCCCTGGCGCTGGTCGCGAGAGTGCTCTGCGCGCGCTTCAGGCTATTGGCTTCACGATCTCATCGATCCGTGATGTAACGCCAATCCCACACAATGGTTGTCGTCCGCCGAAACGTCGTCGCGTATAACCGAGTGGCTCTGTAGGCTATTAGTTGTATAGAGTATTGGCGCGAACTCTTTGGCGCTGAATTTTTTAGAAGCGTCATTAATTAAGAGGGTTACAACGTGATCCAGAAAAACTGGCAAGAACTTATTAAACCAAATGGCATGACTATCGAGCCGGGTGCAGACCCGCTTCGTAAAGCTAAGATTATTGTTGAACCACTAGAGCGTGGTTACGGCAATACTCTCGGTAACGGCTTACGCCGCGTGCTATTGTCATCACTTCAGGGCGGTGCTGTTACAAGCATCCACCTTGAGGGTGTTCTACATGAGTTCTCTTCTGTACCAGGTGTACGTGAAGATGTAACTGATATGGTGCTTAACATTAAGCAGCTTCCAATTCGTGTGACAAGTGACGGCACTAAGCGTCTTCACCTTACGGCTTCAGGCCCAGGTGAGGTAAAAGCTAGCGCTATCAATGAAGTTGCCGATGTTGATATCCTTGATAAGGATCTTGTGATTTGTCACCTTGATGAAGGTGCTACACTCAACATGGAACTGTCTGTATCATCTGGTAAAGGCTATGTTCCAGCGGAACGCAACCGTCCAGAAGATGCACCGATTGGTCTTATCCCTGTAGATGCTCTTTACAGCCCAGTGCGTAAAGTTAGCTACAAGGTTGAAGCTACTCGTGAAGGTCAAATCCTTGACTATGACAAGCTCACTATGGAAATCGAAACTGACGGTACTGTAACACCAGAAGATGCACTTGCTTTTGCAGCTCGTATTCTTCAGGACCAGTTGCATGTATTTGTTAACTTTGATGAGCCAGAAGAAGCGGCGAAACCAGAAGAAGACGAAGAACCAGCGTTCAACCGTCAGCTTCTGCGTAAAGTTGATGAGCTTGAGCTTTCTGTACGGTCTGCAAACTGCCTTAAGAACGATAACATCGTTTACATCGGTGATTTGGTTCAGAAAACAGAAGCTGAAATGCTGCGTACGCCTAACTTTGGTCGTAAGTCACTGAACGAGATCAAAGAGGTTCTTTCATCAATGGGCTTGCGCCTTGGTATGGAACTACCTGCTTGGCCACCAGAAAATATCGAAGAACTTGCTAAGAAACTTGAGCAAGAATTTTAAAACCTCCCTTTAAGGGACACCTGCCGGTACTATGCCCCTCGTGTAGAAGGGGGGCACAAGGCCGGATAGGCAACATGGAGTAAAGAATATGCGGCATAGAAAAGCTGGTCGTAAGCTGAATAGAACTGCTAGCCACCGTAAGGCGATGTTCCAAAACCTTGCGCAAGCATTGTTGAAGCACGAGCAAATCGTGACAACTTTGCCTAAAGCAAAAGATTTGGCACCTATCGTTGAGAAGCTGATCACACTTGCTAAAAAAGGTGGTCTTGCTAATCGTCGTCTTGCGATTGCTCGTCTACAGGACGAAGAGCTAGTGACAAAAATGTTTGTTGAGCTTGCTGATCGTTACAAAGAGCGCACAGGTGGTTACACTCGCGTTCTTAAAGCTGGCTTCCGTCACGGTGATAATGCGCCAATGGCTGTTATTGAGCTTGTTGATCGTAACGAAGATGCTAAAGGCCAGGATAGCGGCCCAACAGCTGATGTTGACGAAACAAACGGCGATGAAATCGCAGCGTAAGTTTCTCGCATACTAAATTGAAAAAGGCGGCCTTGGTGCCGCCTTTTTTATTGGCCTTAGCTCAGTGGAATGTAGATTTGTACAGTGGCATCATGAGCATTTGGATTGAAGTCCTTCGGGCACAGGACAAACTCAGGCCCATCTGCACGTATGCGCCCTGATTTTGGGAACCAACTGCCGTAGATATAATTTATGGTATGAGGAAAGTTGCTGACAGGGCCGATATGCGTGAATTCCGCATACTCGCCCGTAGGTATGTTGCGCGATGTAAAACCGTCGGGAAGGTCATCAACGTCATCCCATACGGCTCCAGCAAGGTATTCGAGCCTAGAGGTTGGTGCTTCATCTTCAACTGCACCGATAACGCCAACTCTCTGCGCATTATCTAAGCCTTGAACTTTGTGGATATTTTCACGGAATTTTTGCCATAAATCAGGGATCAATTTTACATCGCCAGAGAAAGGCTTGAAAGTCGTCACAAAACCAATTGCAGTTTTGGCTTCTATAGTTGTTAGCTGAGGTTGCATTGTCATCCCATTATAAAGATGCGTCAAATACGCTGTTGTAATTCTGGGTTTAGAGGGAATGACAACCTGAGTAATGTCTGCGGTTCGAAACCGGCTAGGGGAAAGGCCGTAAGTGCGTTTGAAAGCCCTAGAAAAAACTTCATGTGACGCAAAGCCAAAATCGAATGCTAAGTCTACTATCTTACGGTCACTATCTCTTAATGCATGTGCCGCGGAAGATAGCCTACGGCTCAATGTATATGATTTTAAGGTTTCTCCCGAAACGGCATGGAATACCGTCTGAAAATACCACTTCGATAAGCCAGCTTCCCTCGCTACCTTTTCGACAGGTAAAGCATCATGCAAGTTGGCTTCAATATAGTCGATAGCCCGGTTTATTTGGTGAATATAACTCATGTCACTCCTTTGGGCGGACAATGGCAAGGTATTGAAGAGCTTGCTTGACGTTTTGTGCGAAAAACTGGAGACGAAGTAAATTATAATTTTAGATAGCCATTCGGTTGCCATGATTGAGCGCGATGCTGAAGCTTGAAATTGAAAGTGACCTAAACCATCTAGGCTCTTGCGTAGGTGCCGTGCCTCCGTCATAACGGACGGTGAGTTTGATCTAAGGGAGTGAAGCATCCATGAAGATGTTGCAGCTGTGTAAAACTATTGTTGGTTTGTGTGTATTATTTGCAGGTAACGTAGGTTTATCTGCACAAGACCGGCAAGTTCCAACTTCGCAAGGACAAGTACAGCTGTCTTACGCGCCGCTCGTATCTGATTCCGCCCCTGCCGTGGTGAATATATATACGACCAAGGTGGTTCGCTCCCGCCGTTCAGCAATGTTTGATGATCCACTTTTTAAACGCTTCTTTGGCGATAGCTTCAGCTTTGGTAGCCCTAAGGATCGTGTTCAAGGGTCACTTGGTTCAGGCGTTATTGTGCGTCCAAATGGTGTGATTGTAACTAATAATCATGTTATTGAAGGCGCGGATGAAATCCGTGTGGTTCTTGCTGATAGACGCGAATTTGATGCAGATGTAGTGCTTGCTGATCCGCGTACTGATCTTGCAATCCTTAGGATTTCTGCAGGGGATGAAACACTACCCATCTTGAATTTAGCTGATTCTGATGATGTGCTTGTGGGAGATATTGTACTCGCAATCGGTAATCCTTTTGGTGTAGGGCAAACTGTAACAAGCGGCATCGTGTCAGCAACAGCGCGGACGCAGCAAGGGATTTCTGATTTTGGCTTCTTTATCCAAACAGACGCTGCGGTAAACCCGGGTAACTCTGGTGGGGCCTTGGTTGGTATGCGGGGTGACCTGCTTGGCATCAATACAGCAATATACAGCCGTACAGGCGCTTCAAACGGCATTGGTTTCGCAGTGCCAGCGAATATGGTGAAATCTGTTCTACGTGCTGCTTTAAACGAAGGGCAGTTAACACGCCCTTGGCTTGGTATTCGCGGTCAGTCAGTTACTAACGAGCTGGCAGCAGGTCTTGGTCTTGACCGCGCTGGCGGTGTTCTCGTTGATGAGACCTATCCCGGTGGTCCTGCGTCACTTGCAGGCCTGGTACCGGGTGATGTGGTTATGGCAATTGACGGGAAAGAAGTGCTAGACGAGCCTGCGCTTAATTTCCGTATAGCGACTATGGAAGAGGGGGCAGCTGTACCGCTCGCAGTTTTGTCAGAGGGCTTCATTCAAGAGCGCATGGTGACGTTGGCGCTACCTCCAGAAGATCCTGCTCGCGATGAGCAAACGCTTGATGGCCGACATCCTTTCCAGGGCGTTACAATTGCAAACCTTTCGCCGCGCTTTAATGAAGAACTGCAAGTTAATCCTTTCCTTAAAGGTGTAGTCGTTCTGAAGGTTGAACGCCGTACCGCTGCTGCACGTTATCAGTTCCTTGTTCCTGGTGATGTGTTGTTGCGCATTAACGGCGCTGGGATCGAGTATGTATCTGACATTGCAAATGCGCTTGATGAAAATGCAGAACGGTACGTTTATCAGTTCCGTCGTCGCGGCCGTGTAAGAGAATGTCAAATCGTCCCCAATCGTTCGTTCCGCTGTAGCGATATTGGCTAAGGCAAACCCTTGAGTGATTTATTTGGAGAAACAGCTGATAATGCTAGCGGTGCGCCAAGGCCGCTCGCAGATCGGCTACGTCCAAAATCGATTGATGAAGTAGTTGGACAGGGTCACCTGCTGAGTGATGATGGTGCCCTCGGCCGCATGGTTTCAACTGGTCGCATCAGCTCGCTTGTATTATGGGGCCCCCCGGGTACAGGTAAAACGACGATTGCGCGTTTGCTTGCCGGTCATGCAGATTTGGCGTTTGAGCAGATTTCAGCGATTTTTTCAGGGGTAGCTGACCTTAAGAAGGTATTCGAGGCGGCAAAGGTTCGCCGTATGAATGGCCGCGGAACGCTTCTATTCGTAGATGAGATACACCGATTTAATCGTTCGCAGCAGGATGGTTTCCTCCCCTATGTGGAAGACGGCACGATTACGTTGATTGGTGCGACAACCGAAAACCCATCCTTTGAAATAAATGGCGCTTTGCTTTCAAGGATGCAGGTACTTGTCCTCAATCAGCACGACGATGCTGCTCTTGAGGAACTCTTGATGAGGGCGGAGGCGGAGGTTGAACAGTCACTTCCTCTTGATGAGGAGGCACGTCTAAGTCTGAAGGCTATGGCTGACGGTGACGGGCGTTTCTTGCTGAACTGTGTTGAAACAATTTACGACCTCGCAAACGGGCAAACGTTTGGCGCGAAGGACCTTGGGAAATTGCTGCAAAAGCGCGCGCCATCCTATGATAAAGACCGTGATGGGCATTATAACCTGATATCAGCTTTTCATAAATCACTACGTGGATCTGACGTGGACGGCGCGCTTTATTGGATGGCACGCATGCTAACGGCAGGTGAGGACCCTCTTTATGTGATCCGCCGGATGGTGCGCTTTGCTAGTGAGGATATTGGCATGGCTGATCCTGAGGCTATCCATCAGGCCCTTGCCGCAAAAAATGCTTATGAATTTCTGGGTAGTCCTGAAGGCGAAGGCCAAATTGCACAAGCCGTGGTTTATCTAGCAACAGCACCGAAATCAAACGCCGCCTATCTGGCTGAAAAAGCTGCCAAAACTGCGGCTAAGAAAACAGGCAGCTTAATGCCACCGTCTCATATATTGAACGCCCCAACGGATTTGATGAAGGATATGGGTTACGGCAAAGGCTATGCCTATGATCATGATACGGAAGCGGGCATCTCTGGACAGAATTACTTCCCTGAGGATATGAAACGTCAGGAGTTCTATAAGCCCGTAGCACGCGGTTTCGAACGTGATATCCAAAAACGCTTGGCCTACTTTGAACGTATTCGGGCAGAGTATGAGGCAAGGCGGCCCAAAGCTGATAATGACTAACGTCTTTACCCATTTTGTTGGAATTGACTGGTCTGGTGCTAAAGGTAAAAGGCACGCCGGCTTGGCGGTCGCAGTATGTGATGCAGTAATGGGCCAAACCAAATTGATTGGCCCGCCTGACGGAAAACGTAACTGGAGCCGCGAGGGCTGCGCTGACTGGATTTCTGCAGGTTGTGATCTTGATGGGAGTGCTCGGGTGCTTGTGGGGCTGGATTCGTCCTTCTCCATGCCATTTATGGACGAAGAGTCCTATATACCTAATAAATCGGTCGCACTGGATGCCAAACAGTTGTGGCAGGCGATTGATACAGTATGTGCGACAGCAAGCGATTTGTTTGGTGGACCATTTGTAGAAGAGCACAGCAGCCACTATCTAAGGCCTAATAGTCGCGGTGAAAATTTCTCGCGTCGTATGCGTGTTGCGGAAGATATCGCCGTTTCAAGTGGAGCAGGGCCTTGCGAAAGCGTATTTCATCTAATCGGGCCTAGCCAGGTTGGCATGTCGGGACTATCGACAATGCGCATGTTGGCACAACTTAATGCACATGACTACATTGCCATATGGCCTTACGATGAGATTGGCGGGGCAAGAATTGTTCTCGTTGAAATTTATGCTGCGGCTTTTGCCGCTCTTGGTGGACATAAAGGAAAAGTTCGCGACAACAGAACGCTAAAGGAAATACTAACCGAACTCGATGCAATAATGCCAAGCGAGAGTTCGCAAGAATTTTCTGATCATGCTTGCGATGCCCTTATTACAGCGGCGGCGCTTAGGAAAATTGCGATCGACCGCAAATACTGGAATCCAAACCAGCTATCCTCTAAGGTGCGGCGCACTGAAGGTTGGATATTTGGCGTTATATAAAGGGCAGCCATAATGCAGATGTTAATTGCAATCGCGGCAGGTGGTGCCATTGGTGCACTTGCGCGGCATTTTGTGGCTGGCGCAATTACCAAGTCAGTAGGTATCGGCTTTCCTTATGGTACTTTTGCTGTGAATATGCTCGGTAGTCTGCTAATGGGCGTGTTGATTACAGCGTTTGCCTTAAAGTTTGAGAATTCTCAGGAACTCAGAGGCTTTTTAACCGTAGGGTTACTTGGCAGTTTCACGACCTTCTCAACGTTTTCCCTTGAGGGCGCACTTCTTATTCAGCGCGGGGATTGGCAGGGGGCGATTTTATATACAGGTGGCTCTCTCATTGTCGGTGTGAGCTGCCTTTTTGTTGGTATGTGGTTAGGTAAGATAATTTTATGAGTGGCGTACAAAATATAGAAGTTAAATCGGATGATGACGGTGTCCGTATCGACCGGTGGTTTAAACGCCATTTCCCCCATGTTTCTTTTGGCCAGTTACAGAAAAAAATGCGCAAAGGCGAAGTACGCCTTGATGGCAAGCGGGTAAAAGGCAAAGAGCGGGTAGAAGAGGGGCAGGTTATTCGTGTGCCGCCGCTGGATGACGCACCGGCCGATAAACCGAAAGCCAATAAAATACGCCTTAGTGATGCAGATATCCGCGATATCCAGAGCTGGGTCATCTATAAGGATGATGATGTTATTGCGATAAACAAACCAGCAGGTCTGCCAACGCAAGGCGGCACGGGCCAAACGCGGCACTTGGACGGCATGCTTGATGCGCTTAGGTTTGGGTCAAACCATAGGCCGCGCCTTGTACACCGGCTTGATAAAGATACATCTGGTGCGCTTCTTTTGGGACGCAGTGCGAATGCTGCCGCTGCGCTGGCGGCTGCTTTTCAAACCAAAGAGACAGATAAAAGGTATTTCGCCTTGGTTAAAGGCGTTCCCGTGCCTGGTGATGGCCGTATTCAACTAAATATGGAGAAGGCGCCGATTAAGGGTAATGAACGCATGGTGGTAACACCAGACGGTAAGCGTTCTGTCACTGATTACGCAGTTGTCGAACGGGCTGCAATGGAAGCAGCATGGGTTGCGCTCAAACCTCACACAGGACGGACACACCAGCTGCGCTTACACTGCGCAGAAATGGGGCACCCTATCATTGGTGACGGTAAATATGGTGGAGCAGAGGCTTTCTTGACTGGTTCAATATCGCGCAAAATGCACCTGCACAGTCGTTTCATTACATTCCCACACCCTGATGGTGGGCAACTTACAGTAACAGCACCGCTGTCCGAGCATATGCTGGCGAGTTTCGATATGCTCGGTTTTGAGCTTAGTGATTATGAAGATATGTTGGTGGAGGAATAAGCGTGTCTGACTTCACCAAGCTTGTTATTTTTGATTGCGACGGCACCTTGGTTGACAGCCAGCACATGATAATTGGTGCCATGCATGAAACCTTTGCGAGTATGGGCGTTGCACCAGTTACTGATGGCGCAGTTCGCTCAATCGTTGGGTTAAGTTTGGAGGAAGCAATCTCACAGTTGCTTCCTGATGTTGAGCTGGCGCACTTGATTGAGCTCGTAGCGGCTTATAAGCAAACTTTTTACAGATTGCGTGTGGAGCAGGAAGCTGGGCCGGACCCACTTTATAAAGGTACACGTGAGGTTTTAACTTCACTTAATGATGCTGGGTATTTGCTTGGTGTAGCGACGGGTAATTCCAGACGAGGTCTAGACCGAGTAATCAAGGAACATGATCTTGGTGGTTTGTTCGTTACGCTACAAACCGCTGATGGTCACCCCTCAAAGCCACACCCTTCTATGATACACACTGCGATAGCGGAGGCAGGCTCGTGCCCCGAGCATACAATCATGGTTGGCGATACCAGCTATGATATGTTGATGTCTGTGAGGGCAGGGAGCCACGCACTAGGTGTTGATTGGGGTTACCATCATGAGGATGAACTTCTCTCAGCGGGTGCTAAGCATATTGCTTCACATTATGACGAAGTACCTGCGCTTGTGAAATCATGGATAGGAGAGGCGGCATGAGTGAAATATCTGATGAAATAAAGGCCGAAGCCTATAAACCGAGGCGAGTTTTTCTCGTTGCCGCAGCAGTGGATAGCGTGCTCTTGATCGCCGCATACTTTATGCAAGACGATATCATCCTTGGGAGTAGCCCGCTTGCCTATGGTGCTTTGTTGATTTTCCTTGTGCTAATGGCGCTTGGCTTGATCGCATGCTACCGCAACCCGCGCCTTGGAAATAGGCTGCTTGGATATGATGTTGTCATCACCGATCCTGATAAACAGGGGGTTAAATCTGATGTGCAATATAGCGGTGGTTTCAAGTCTGATAGCGCAGCAGACACCAAGCGTATGAATAGTAAGCGCAAACAAGCGCGTTATTCTCGGCGCAAGCTTGCTCAGGTTACCCGCGAGATGCAGCAGGAAAATGCTACCGCTAACCGGAATAACAACGCTGATAAAACTGAGTAAGTGAGTTTTCCATGAAGAGATTTTATAAAGATGTTTCTGTTGAAGCCCTAGATGGTGGATATCAGGTGCAGCTGGATGGCCGTGTAGTAAAAACACCAGGTAAAGAAACGCTTTCTATGCCTACTGAGGCACTTGCGGACGCCGTTGCCGAGGAATGGCGCAAGCAAGGCGAGAAGATTGATACGGAAAGCATGCCTCTTACACGCCTCGCTAATACAGTGTTAGATCGTGTTTCTCCAAGGTTTGAGGCTGTTGCAAACGATATTGCTGCTTTTGGAGGTACTGACTTACTGTGTTACCGTGCGGTGGACCAAGACGAACTTGAGGCCAAGCAAGCAGCGACTTGGAACCCATATCTGGAATGGGCTGAGGATAGACTAGGCGCTAAGCTAGTGGTTACTTCAGGCATTATGCCCGTCGCGCAAGATAAAGGCGCTCTTGATCAACTCGCCGCTGAAGTTGATGCGTTTGATGCCTATGAATTAACTGCCCTTCACGAGTTTACCAATGGATTTGGCTCTCTTGTACTCGCACTTGCTTATATGAAGAATTTCAAGGATTTTGAAGCGTGTTGGCAAGCCAGCATATTAGACCAAACGCACCAGGAAGAGCTTTGGGGCGTGGACTATGAAGCGGAAGATAAACGTGCGCTATTACTGCGTGATTTGAAAGCCACATGTGATTTTCTTTCGCACCTGCGAAATAAATAATTTGGAATAGAAGCATAAGTCGGGATAAAAGCAATGTGACGATTGCTTTTAGGGCCTGCTCGCTTGCCATATTTGTGAGATTGGCCCCTGCATAGGCTTGAGGCATAACACAAAATAAAGGGCATGGCTGAGCATGAAAGAAATTCTGGAACGGCTTGAAGAGAAGCGCAGTGAAGCACGCCTTGGCGGCGGCGAGAAGCGTATCGAAGCACAGCATAAGCGTGGCAAACTTACCGCACGAGAGCGTATTGAACTGCTTCTGGATGCCGATAGTTTCGAAGAGTATGACATGTTCGTGGAGCATCGTTGTGCTGACTTTGGTATGCAGGACCAGAAGTGTGCAGGTGACGGTGTTGTAACAGGTTCTGGTACAATTAATGGCCGCCTCGTTTATGTGTATAGTCAGGACTTCACAGTGTTTGGTGGTTCGCTTTCTGCGACACATGCCCAGAAAATCATCAAGATTATGGATATGGCCATGACAGTTGGGGCGCCAGTTATTGGCCTTAATGACAGTGGCGGCGCTCGTATTCAGGAAGGTGTCGCTGCCCTTGGCGGATACGCTGATGTTTTCCAGAAAAACGTTTTGGCATCAGGTGTGATACCGCAGATATCAATGATTATTGGGCCTTGTGCAGGCGGCGCAGTTTACAGCCCTGCTATGACTGATTTCATCTTTATGGTGGAAGACAGTAGCTATATGTTTGTGACTGGCCCTGATGTGGTAAAAACCGTTACAAACGAAGTGGTTACACAGGAAGAGTTAGGTGGTGCTTCAACACACACAACCAAATCTGGTGTGGCCGATAAGGCGTTTTCAAATGATGTTGAAGCGCTTGCGCAGCTTCGTCGTTTTTATGATTTTTTACCGCTTAACAACCGGGAAAAACCACCAGTTCGGCCAACGTTTGATAAGCCGGACCGGATTGAAAATTCACTCGATAATGTAATCCCTTCAAACCCAAACAAACCATATGATATGCATGAAGTCATATCGAAGATGGTGGATGAAGGTGACTTCTTTGAACTTCAGCCAAACCATGCAGGTAACATCCTAATTGGACTAGCACGCATGGACGGTGAAACTGTTGGTATCGTCGCCAACCAGCCTATGGTGCTTGCGGGCTGTCTTGATATTGATAGTTCCAAAAAAGCTGCGCGCTTTGTGCGCTTTTGTGACTGTTTTGGTATACCGATTGTTACACTCGTTGATGTGCCAGGTTTCTTGCCGGGAACTGCGCAGGAATATGGCGGCATTATTAAGCATGGTGCGAAACTGTTGTTCGCATACGGCGAAGCGACAGTCCCGAAAATTACTATCATTACCCGTAAGGCCTACGGTGGAGCCTATGATGTAATGGCATCTAAGCATTTGCGTGGTGACCTTAATTACGCGTGGCCGACAGCAGAGATTGCAGTGATGGGTGCCAAAGGCGCGGTGGAAATCCTATACCGTAAGGATAAGGATGATCCGGAGAAAATTGCTGAACGCACTAAGGAATATGAAGATCTGTTTGCAAACCCATTTGTTGCAGCGCAGCGTGGCTTCATCGATGAGGTGATCATGCCGCACAGTACCCGCAGGCGCGTTATTACAGGGCTTAAG
>JBFOLV010000521.1:0-5693 GCA_040830325.1 Kordiimonas sp.
CAAGCCGCTGTTGATGCAGCAGGTGATCGACCGGTTGTGTTTCGCACACTTGATATTGGCGGCGACAAACAAGTGCCTTTCTTACCACGTGATGAGGAAGAAAACCCGGCGATGGGGTGGAGGGCCATCCGTATAGCGCTGGACCGGCCAGCACTATTGCGGTTTCAGTTACGGGCGCTTCTTTATGCTTCTCCGGGTAAAACGTTACATGTGATGTTCCCGATGATTGCAGAGGTAGCAGAATTAAGGCGCTGTAAAGCTATCCTGCAGAAGGAAATCGACCGCCTCGACCGGTTCGGAAAAACACCTCCGAAAGATGTTAAGGTTGGCTGTATGCTTGAGGTGCCTTCGCTTAGCTGGCAAATGGAGGCTTTATTGAAGGAAATTGATTTCCTTTCAATTGGCACCAATGACTTAATGCAGTTTTTCTTCGCATGTGACAGAAGTAATCCACGCTTGGCAGATCGTTATGACCTTTTGGCGCCGCCAGTGCTTAACTTCTTGCATTCTATTGTAACAGCTTGTGATGCTGCTGATGTCCCTGTTACGCTTTGTGGTGAAATGGGTGGACGTCCTATTGAGGCAATGGCGTTGGTGGGATTAGGGCTGAAGCGCTTTTCGGTTTCGCCGACATCTGTGGGGCCAGTTAAGCGTTTAATTCGGTCTTTGCACATGGAAAATCTACGCGAGTTTGTGCTTGCGAGAATTAAGTCACCTGAGCATTCGATTCGCGACTCGCTTAAACTTTTTGCTCGAGACCACAATATCAAGGTCTAAATTGAGCACTAGAAATGCTCTATTCTTGATATGTTCCCCCTAAATCTATGATTTTAAGTCTGAAATTTTAAATCTAATTGACTCTATTTAACAAATATTTATTCACTATTGTGTGGCTATATAGAGTTAATGAAGATTAACACATTGGTCATAACCACAGGTTGCCTAGGTTCAGTGGGAAATCTAGACAGCTGTTGGTCGGGGGAGGCCAATAAACATAAGATCCAAAAAAGGATCATGTGCTTGAGCATTGGTTACGGTCTGGCTTGTTGAGAGCAAAGACTAGGGACGGGTTAAAATGAATAACGAACAAACAACAGTTGCTGAACTGTTGAAATCAGCAAGAGTTGAGCGGGGGCTATCCATTAAATATATAGCTTCCGATATTTGTGTTCGGAGTAGTTATCTAGAAGCGATTGAAGCAGCTGATTACGAAGCGCTTCCGGGCAAAACATTTGCCATTGGTTTCGTGAAATCCTACGCTGGGGCGTTGGGGCTTGATGTAGCAGAAATCGTTGAAATCTTTAAATCAGAATATAGTTCAGAAGTGGCGGTTGCTGCGGTACCTAGCATTGAAACAAACCAACCAACTCGGAAAACTCCAGGTTGGTTAGCACCAATTGTTGGGCTGGCCGGGGTTAGTGCGTGCTGGATGATGTTTGGCGGCATGACATCAAGTTTCATGACGTCGACAGTTGCAGATAATGCTGTCGAAGTTGAAGAAGCAAGACTTGCTGCAGTACAAGCAAATATTGCTGAGCCGACAGTAGAATCTCCAATCGACGCCCAAGTCGAGCATGGTGATGTAGCTCTTTCTAATGCGCAAGCGGTGTCTTTTGTATCGGAGCCTGTCGAGAGCATAGACGAAGTGTTGGCCGAGACCGTCCAAAGCCGGTCATTCTTTACGCCAGCAGCATACGCTGGCGATGTTGAAAGCCGCGCAGTTGCCGGAAATTATACGCTACATGCTGTGGAAGATAGTTGGGTCCGCATTGCGAGCTCAGATGGCACCGAAGTATGGTCGGGCATACTCCGTGAAGGGCAAACTTATCGTCCAGAAGCTGATGGTGTCATTTTGCTTTCCACAAGTAACGCTGGTGGCGTTTTGCTACAAGTAAATGGCGGTGAAGCTGAAAGCCTTGGCGATCGTGGTGCGATGGTTTCTGGTCTGAAACTGGAAGATATGACTCTTCTTACTGAGCAAGAAGCCGGTGAATTAAGCGAATTTGGTTCTGAATAAGCTTAATTTCCATCTAAATTCCTAGAAATACAGAAATCCTCACTTTCGGTGGGGATTTTTCTCGTTTATAAGCCCTCATGCATACACTATTTGTGTATAGAAGAATGTGTTTCGTATTTGAGGGTTTGCCGTAATGAGCATTCGGCCATGGAGAGATGTTATTCGCAGGAAGTCCCGCCAGATAATGGTGGGGGATGTACCTGTTGGCGGGGATGCGCCTATTACGGTGCAGACAATGACAAATACTCTTACATCAGACGCTGCTGCAACTATCGCGCAGATCCGTCAGGCTGAAGAAGCTGGCGTTGATATCGTAAGAGTTTCTTGCCCCGATGAAGCGTCAACAGCTGCCATGCCGACCATTTGCCGTGAAGCGAATGTGCCTATCGTTGCAGATATTCATTTCCACTATAAACGTGCACTTGAAGCAGCTGATGCTGGTGCGGCATGTCTGCGTATCAATCCAGGGAATATTGGCTCAGCAGAACGGGTGAAAGAGGTAGTGCGCGCGGCGAAAGCCAATGGATGCTCTATGCGTATTGGGGTTAATGCAGGTTCGCTTGAAAAACACCTTCTTGAAAAATACGCTGAACCTTGCCCGGAAGCACTTGTTGAAAGTGCGCTTGAGCATGCTCGTATTCTTGAAGATAATGATTTCTTTGATTTTAAAATCAGCGTGAAAGCATCAGATGTGTTTCTCGCTGTAGCCGCTTACCACGGCCTTGCTGACGCATGTGATTATCCACTTCATCTTGGTATTACTGAGGCAGGTGGCCTTCGCGGCGGAACGGTGAAATCTTCTATTGGTATGGGATCACTGTTGTGGGCCGGTATTGGTGATACAATTCGTGTGTCACTGTCTGCTGAACCTGCTGAAGAAGTTAAAGTTGGGTTCGAGATGCTTAAGTCTCTCGGCCTGCGCCACCGTGGTGTACAGATTGTGTCTTGCCCGTCTTGCGCAAGGCAGGCTTTCCCTGTCATCAAAACTGTTGAAGTTTTAGAGGAACGCCTCAGCCATATTCATACGCCGCTTAGTCTCTCTATTATCGGCTGTGTTGTGAACGGCCCGGGCGAAGCACGGGAAACTGATATCGGCCTAACAGGCGGCGGCCAAGGAAACCATATGGTGTATTTGTCTGGCGTGACCGACCACAAAATTACTGATGATAAACTCGTAGATCATATTGTTGAGCTTGTTGAGGCGAAGGCTGCTGAACTCGATGCTGCCGCGCTTGCTGCCAACTCTTAGGTAAATTAAAGGAATAATATAGTGTCCAAGCTGCAACCAGCGCGTGGAACGCGCGACATATACGGTGATGAAGCCCGCAATATGACTGCTGTGGTGGACCATTTTCGCCGTATTGGCGCTGCTTATGGTTTTGAAGAACTGGCAACGCCGGTATTTGAATTCACTGAAGTCTATAAACGCCCGCTTGGTGAGGCATCCGATATCGTTTCAAAAGAAATGTACACGTTTGAAGACCGCGGCGGCGAAGAACTGACGCTGCGTCCAGAATTTACGGCTGGTGTTTGAAGGGCGTTTATTTCAAATGGCATGCAGCAAAATATGCCATGCCGGTTTATGAGCCATGGCCCTGCTTTTCGGTATGAGCGTCCGCAAAAAGGTCGCTACCGTCAGTTTCATCAATTGAATGCTGAACTTCTTGGGCAAGATAGCCCGGAAGCAGACGTTGATATGATTGCAATGGCTTGGCGGCTTTTGAATGCACTTGGTTTGGGTGATAAGGTAATTCTGCACTTGAACACCCTCGGTGACAAAGAGAGCCGCGCCACATACCGCGAAACACTGGTAGCCTATTTTGAAGACCACAAAGATAGATTGTCAGAAGACAGTTTACGCCGTTTGGAAAGCAACCCACTTCGTATTCTTGATAGTAAAGACGAAGGCGATAAGGCGGTTGTAGCGAACGCACCACTGTTATCTGAATGTTTGAATGATGCTTCCAGAACGTTTTTTGAGACGGTAAAAGCTGGGTTGGAAGCCGTCGGGGTGCCGTATGAACATGACGAGCGGCTCGTTCGTGGTATGGATTATTACTGCCACACTGCTTTTGAGTTTATCACAACTGAGCTCGGTGCTCAGGGTACGGTTCTCGCTGGCGGGCGTTATGACGGGTTGATCGAGCAGCTGGGTGGGCCTGCAACGCCAGGTGTTGGTTGGGCAGCTGGAATTGAGCGGTTGGCAATGCTTTCTGAAGCTGGGGTTGAGCCTGCTCGCGGAATTGTTGTTATGCCAATGGGTGAAGTTGCTACGTTGAAGGCCTTTGAAGTAGCAGAGCAGCTAAGATCAGGTGGTTTCAATGTTACCTCCGATCGTAGCGGGAACCTTAAGAAGCGTATGAACAGAGCTGATCGCGCAAATGCTCGTTTTGCTGTTATCATTGGTGACAACGAAGTTGAAGAAGGCATTGTAACGCTGAAAAACCTAGATGATGGTGAGCAAAGCCAGATCTCTTTTTCTGACTTAGTTTCCACTGTTGCAGCGGCATAAGGGGTAGATCATGATTACCGATGAACGTATTTCTATGCTGCTTGACCGGTATAATTATCTGGAGCATGCGCTTGGTACACCAGATGAGTTTTCAAACGATGAGTTTGTAAAAATCAGCAAAGAATATTCTGACCTTGGTCCTATTGTAGAAGCAGCGACGGCACTTCGTGATGGTCGTGTTGAGCTCGCTGACCTTGCTGAAATGATTGCCTCTGGCGATGACCCTGAGATGAAAGAGCTGGCGCAAGAAGAGTTTTATGAACTCAAAGAGCGCTTGCCAGAAATGGATAAAGCCCTTTCTATCAAGCTACTGCCTAAAGATGCGGCGGACGAAAGATCAGCTATTTTGGAAATTCGCGCTGGTACGGGCGGCGATGAAGCTGCTCTTTTTGGCGGTGATTTATACACAATGTATGAACGTTATGCTGCGAGCCAAGGCTGGAAAGTCGAGATGATTTCGGCGTCGGCGTCTGAGGTTGGTGGCTTTAAAGAGGTTGTCGCGAATATCGCCGGTAAAGGTGTGTTTGCGAAATTGAAGTTTGAGTCAGGTGTGCACCGGGTACAGCGTGTTCCGACAACTGAATCCGGTGGTAGAATACATACGTCTGCTGCAACAGTTGCGGTTCTGCCTGAAGCTGAAGAAGTTGATATGGAAATCAATGAAGCAGACTTCCGTGTGGATACAATGCGATCTTCTGGTTCGGGCGGCCAGCACGTTAATACGACGGACTCTGCTGTCCGCATTACGCACTTACCTACTGGTATTATGGTTGTTCAGAGCCAAAAATCGCAGCATAAAAACCGTGATAAAGCATGGAAAATTATGCGGGCGAAGCTTTATGATATGGAACGCCAGAAGCTTGCTGACGAACGGTCTGAAAACCGGAAATCTCAGGTTGGCTCTGGTGACAGGTCTGAACGTATTCGGACATATAACTTCCCGCAGGGCCGAGTAACTGATCACCGCATCGGCTTGACGCTTCATAAGCTTGACCAGGTACTAGCGGGTGACGGTCTAGAAGAAGTTATTGATGCGCTGATTGCGGAGGATCAGGCGGAAAAACTTTCTGCGATGGAAGAGGCCCTTTAGGCATGACCCGCACCATTGCGGCAGTATTAAAAGCAGCAGCAAACAAATTACAAGCCGCAGGGAATGATCTTGCG
>JBFOLV010000522.1:0-10254 GCA_040830325.1 Kordiimonas sp.
CTTGCTCATAGTAGTTTGGAAGAACTACTTGGGCATGTTCTAAGCGCCATCGGTGATCTTGCGGCGGGAAATGCGCTAACGCAGACCTGTAAACATTAAGGATTCGGTCATTTCCTTCGTCACCAATTGTATGCACGGCCATCTGGAAGCCGTGCTTTGCAGCTTGTTCGGCTAAAGAAAAGACACCGCCAATGCTGATCCGTTCAGTGGGATGAGCTTCTTCTGATTTGTCGCTGTATGGGGCGTGGAGCAAAGCAGTTCGACTGCCGAGAGAGCCATCATAAAAAACTTTAATGCCTCTGACAGAAAAGAAACCTTCAGAGTCAATGATTGGTCCTGCTTTGAACATGCGGTTCATCAAGGCATGGTCATTGCCGTCTAGTAATCCATATACCCTTACAGGAAGTATCCCCTCGTCCGCTAACGTACGGAAAGCTTCCATGATTACGGGTGTCATGCCAGCTTCATGAATTGTTGTGATGCCAGCTTTAGAAAGTTGTCGCAGCCCTGCGAGTATTGCGCTTTTAACCTGGGTTAACGTTGGGGGCGGTGCGTGGCGCTCGATAAGATTTCGCGCGAGAGTGAGGAAAACACCGGTTGGCTCGCCGTTCTCGCGCCTTAGTATCTGTCCAACGTCAGGGTCATTTGTGGTTTTGTCTACGCCTGCAGCTTTGAGGGCAGCGCCGTTGTAGAAACCAGGAAACCCGTGAAGGGATTGTAGGAGCACTGGATTGTCTGGAAAGGCGGCGTCTAGTTCTGCGCGGTCTGGGTACCCTATGCTAGCCCACGCACCTTCGTCCCAACCTTGTCCAACAAGCCATTCACCAGGGGCGGGGTTAGGGTAAAAGGTCTGAAGCCTGGAAACCATTTCTGCAACAGTATTAGTGCCGACAAGGTTTGCTTTTATACTTTCAGCGCCCAATTGATACACGTGAACATGGCTGTCTATTATACCAGGTATTATGGTGCGGCCATCGAGGTTGTATAGCTGCGCATTAGGGTATTCTGGTGTTAAAATCGTTTGGGTGCCAACAGCGGCAATTTTGCCATCTTCGATTACCATGGCGGGCACGGTTGGGAGTTCAGTATCCATGGTGAGAATAGTGCCGCCAAAAATCAGGATGGGTTGATCTGCTGTCTCGGAGACTGGTTGATTAGCAACACTAGTCGGCATGTTGTCATCGCATGCTGCCAGCGCCATAGAGATCAGTAACAGAAACAATATGCGCATGATGCACCCCCGATATTTGCCGAGTTTTAGGACAAGGTGGGGGGAGTATAAGCAAATTAGAACTGGTTACTCAAATTTCAGGCAAAGAAAAGCCTGGGCCAAACGGGGAACCCAGGCTTCTTAGGTTTTATAAAGTTCTTATTTATCCAACGCTGTCATAAGGTCGTTAAGAATATCAGCTGGTGTTTCGAGACCAATTGAAAGACGTACAAGCCCTTCGCTGATGCCGTGCTCAGCACGCTCTTCTTCAGTGTAAGTCGAATGTGTCATGCTTGCTGGGTGTTGAATGAGTGTCTCAGCGTCACCGAGGCTTACTGCACACTGGATCATTTCAAGCTTGTTCATCAAATCAATACCAGCTTGACGACCGCCTTTAAGTTCAAAAGCGATCATACCGCCAAATTGGCTCATTTGTTTCTTCGCAAGTTCATGTTGTTCGAAGCTTTCAAGGCCAGGATAGTAAACGGGGCCAATTGCAGGATGCTCTTCAAGAATTTTCGCGATCATCATGGCGCTTTCACAGTGGCGTGCCATTCTAAGCTCAAGCGTTTTAATACCGCGCGTAACAAGCATGGCGGTCATTGGTGCCATAACAGCGCCTGTCATGTCTTTCATGCCCACGAGGCGCATCTCACCGATGTCTTCGTTGCTCCCTGCAACAAGCCCTGCAACCAAGTCGCCGTGCCCACCAAGATACTTAGTTGCGGAATGAACAACGATATCTGCACCAAATTCAATTGGGCGTGTAAGGAGCGGTGAAGCGTAAGTATTGTCGACGATTACTTTGGCACCCACTGAATGGGCAACGCTGGAAATCGCTTCAATATCCACCAAACGCATGTTGGGGTTTGCTGGTGTCTCAAAATATACAACTTTGGTTTTTTCGCTAATAACAGCTTCAAGGTTTTTGGCATCACGCATATCAACGTGCGTTACTTTGATGCCAAATTTTGCGAGACCGTGGCGCATAAAGGCAAAAGTGCAGCCATATAGTGTTTTGTCAGTAATCAGCTCGTCACCAGGGGCAAGGAAGGTCCAAAGCGCGGAGCATATAGCTCCCATGCCAGACGCATTTGCTAAGCCTGCTTCAGCACCCTCAAGTGTCGCGATGCGTTTTTCAAGGAGATCCAATGTAGGGTTTGATATGCGTGAATAGAAGTATCCGTCACGTTCCCCAGCGAAAATTTCGCCGCCTTCTTCTGCGGTTTCGAAGGCAAAAGTAGAAGTGAAATGAACAGGGGGCGTTAAAGCACCATTTGCGTCTTTAGGGCTATAGCCATGATGAATTGCTCTTGTGGCGAAGCCAGCTTGTTTTGTTTTGTTGTCGTTATTCATGTCGGACGCTCCAAATCACTATATTTTCTACATTATATGCCAATTTACTGGGCATTAAGTTGCGTTATTGCCTCAATAGTGATTTTATGTTGGCAGAATATGCTAATGTGAGAGTGAAAATGGACGCTAAAGACCGGCAGATAATTAGAGAACTTCAAAAAAATGGCAGGCTTACCAATCATGAGCTAGCCGCTCGGGTGAATTTATCACCGTCTCCCTGCTTGCGTCGGGTGCGAAACTTAGAGCAACTAAACATCATCAAAGGCTATACCGCGCTTGTGGACCAGAAATCATTTGGTTTAGCTGTTACGGCATTTATTCGTATCCGCTTGGCGCAGCACACCACTGAAGGAGTAAAGGTTTTTGAGGAAGCGATTGAGCGTATTGAAGAGGTGCAGGACTGTTACTTGATGACGGGGGACTGCGACTATCTGCTTAAAGTTATTGTGCCGGATTTAGAGGCATATGAAACATTGGTGCGCACGCGTATTCACCGTATCGAAGGCGTGGCGTCAATGGATACAGGGTTTGCTTACGGCAAAGTTAAGCAGACGAAAGTATATCCAGAAACTTAATGAATATTGGGGAAGAGGGACGCTGTCGCAAGGGTGGTCACAACAGCGCCCCGAAAGCCCGAAGGATATGAGAGGGAAGACTCTCGCCAACGGTGCCTAGAAATTTCGTGAACCCTGTCGTTGTTTCGCTGCGCCGAGACCTCCCTGATCTAAACTTGGCACAACTTGGGTTCGCTTACTTTGACGAACCAATGAAGAAATACTGCACAAAAAGATGAGGCTGCCCTCTACTAAAGTTAGAAAGGACAGTGGTTTACATGCTTAACTTTAGATTAATTATCCAAGTTTTCTGATCGATAGCCCGGTAATTTGGTTGCGTGAACGCGCAGTGATTTCATAACGGAAACCATCAAAAACAAAACTTTTTCCAACGATTGGAATAGTTTCGGCCTTATGGATGACGAGACCTGCTATTGTAATTGCATCATCGTCTGGTAGATGCCAGTCCATCATGCGGTTTAAATCGCGAATGGTTACTGAACCTTCAACTTGCACTGAGCCGTCGTTGAGACTTTTTACACCCGGCACTTCAAAATCATGTTCATCAGCAATATCGCCCACAATCTCTTCAAGAATATCTTCTAGTGTTACCAGGCCCTGGATAGCTCCATACTCATCTACGACTAAAGCAAAGTGGGCATTCCGTTCCAGGAACGCATTTAGCTGTTCTTTCAGAGTGGTTGTTTCGGGGACGTACCAAGGTTTGTTCATGATACGTTTTACGTTGAAACGATGTTTTTGAACTCCAGCTCTTAAAATGGCACGTAACACGTCCTTCGCATGTAGAACGCCAACAATATTCTCTACATCGCCGTCATAAAGAGGAAGTCTCGTGTAATTGCTACGAACAACAGCTGCAATAATATCGTCAGGTTTACTTTTAATATCGATCGCCTGCATAGCCGATCTATGTACCATTACATCTTCTACGGTGACATCTTCCAAGTCCAATATTGACCCAAGCATATGCCTGTCTTCTTTGACCAGGTTCCCTTCATGCTGATGTAGGTCAATAGTGCCTCGGATTTCATCCTGAGCGGATAAGGCTTGCCCCATGGAACTGATATCGGCACCGAATAATTTGAGTGTCAGACGGACGATGTTGCGTACCAAAATTACTATTGGCGAGAAAATAGTCACAACCCACCTGATAATGCCAGCCACATTAAGCGCCATTTTATCAGGGTCAGCAATGGCATAGGATTTTGGTAGAACTTCAGCAAAAATCAATACGAGAATGGTCATTACAAGTGTTGCATAGACAACGCCTTGTTCGCCTACCAGCTTCATGAAAAGACTGGTCGCTAGTGCGGATGCTAGGATGTTAACAAGATTATTGCCCAGCAAGATAGCGCCGATTAATCGCTCTTTGTCATCGATAAGGGCCGAGGCACGTTTGGCCTTTTTATTACCGCCAGCAGCTTGCCGGTGGATGCGGGCCTTTGATGCAGCCGTTAAGGCCGTTTCAGAACCAGAAAAGAAGCCAGAAAACAATAACAGAACAAAGATGGCACCGGTGGTGATCCAGAATTCAGTATCGAATAGGGTGGCGGCTGCGCCGTCCATATATAAGTTCCAATCGCTTTAACATCTATCTGGCATGCGTTGCTTCAGGGGTGATGCGCTCACAAAAGCACACCCTGAATTGAATCATGCATAACTGCCTCAACAAGATCAAGGTCTACGCCCCGGTGCATTGCAGCTTTACCAATGCCGCCTAATATAAATCCAATTGATCCTGCCTCGGCTTTTTTGTCTTTAGCCATGTGGGAAACAAGCGTCTTAGCGTCAAGTGTTACACCAATTTCAGCAGCGGACCATTTCATGCCAGCAGACTTGAGGTGTGTCACTAGCCTGTCTCGGTCGGATTTGTCTGCTATACCCATCCGTGCAGATAGATCAAGCGCCATTACCATGCCAATAGCGACACCTTCGCCGTGTAGTAATCTGCCGTCATAACCACACTCTGCTTCTAGAGCATGACCGAAAGTGTGGCCTAAATTAAGGAGTGCGCGGCGGCCATTCTCTTGCTCGTCCTCAGCAACTACTCGTGCTTTTGCTTCGCAGCTTGTTTTGATCGCATGGATTTGTAGGTCGATCTGGTTGTTGCTCGCTTTTTCACCAAGCAGTGTTGGGCCATTTTCGATAAGCCAATCGAAAAAGTCAGGCGAGTCAATAAGGCCGTATTTCAAAACTTCGGCATACCCTGCCTGAAGTTCCCGCTTAGGCAAAGTGTTAAGCACGTTTGGGTCAATCAGAACCGCCAAAGGCTGGTGGAAAGCACCAATTAAGTTTTTGCCGTGCGGAGAGTTGATGCCGGTCTTGCCTCCGACAGAGCTATCAACTTGTGACAGCAATGTGGTGGGTATTTGAATGAAGTTGATACCACGCAAAATAGACGCAGAAGCAAAGCCTGCCAGATCACCGATAACGCCGCCGCCGAGTGCGATAACAACGTCGGAACGCTCGATGCCAGTTTCTAGTAAATCGTTAGTAAGTTTTTCAAAAACAGAGAAAGACTTAGTACGTTCACCTGGCGTCAGCCGAAACCATTGTTGTTCAATGCCAGCAGTTGTAAGCGCTGCGGTGACTTTATTCTCATAAATGTCAGCGACATTTTGTTCGGTTACTATGAAGGCACGTTTATTTTTAAGAAGTGGTGCTACATAGTCGCCGAGTGTGTCGAGTAGCCCTTCTTGGATGGTGATATCATAGGAACGGTCACCTAAAGGTAGATGTACGATGGATTGGTTATCAGCCATTTCGTATCTTCTTCTCGTTACGCTCTCTAAGTGTTTCAATAATTGCGCTAACCACATGATCATGTGAGCCGTCACCTGAAACAACCTTCAAATCAGCTTGGGCATAGTACGGCGCCCGTTCAGCAGAAAGTCTTGTTAGAATTTCTTTTGGATCACCATTTTTTAGTAAAGGGCGTGTATCACGTCGTCCTGTGCGCTCAACTAAAATATTCACATCAGCGTCCAGCCAAATGGAAATGCCTTCTCGTTTGATCAATGCGCGTGTTTCGTCATTAACGAAAGCGCCACCACCTGTGGCCACAATCTGGGGTGAACCATCTAGTAATCGAGCAATCACTCGGCGTTCACCAGACCGGAAGTCATCTTCACCGTACTTTTCGAATATCTCGCCGACACTCATGTCAGCGGCTTGTTCAATTTCATGATCTGAATCAACAAAACCAAGCCCGAGCCTTTTGGCTAATCGCCGGCCTACTGTGGTTTTTCCCACGCCCATCAGTCCAACAAGCACAATAGTGCTGTCAACGCCGAGAGACGCTGCATTTAGAGATTGATCGTGAGATTTATTGCGAGAGTGTTTGGTCATAGCTGTCTTTATAAGCGCGAAGTCCGTAGCGCCAAGCTTTTTTTGACATGAGCATGCATTATTGAACGAGAGATGATTAGTTTCACAATTTAGCCCTAATGGTTGGCTACAAACATAAGAGGCATAAACTATATGTTTGGGTTGCTCTGCTGGACTTGACTGGCTGGTTCCGTTAAGAGGGAAAGCAAGCTTTTTCTACTCACTGTGTACTGTAGGTTTTTTAATGTCGAAAATGACGCAAATTATCATTCTTGTTACCGCCGTAGCTTTGGTAGGTGGTGCGACTTTTCTCATGACGTGGGATATCCCTGCTCCATCGGAAAAGGTCACAAAGACCCTGAATAATGATCGCTTCCCTTCATAAAAAGCCAATGCCTGTAAAAGGTCAGGTCCGGGCATTTGCGTTTTCGCTGTGCGCGTTAATCATCGCTGCGCCAATATGGGCTCAAGACACTACAGACCAAAGCTCGGAATCGGCTGAACAAACAGAAGCTGAAACTGCTGCTGAGCAGGTAAGCGCCGAACCTGTCGCGAAAAATGTGAGACGAGAGCGTTATTATCTTGGTGAACGGCCTCAATTGCGACGTCAGCAAGGGCCAGCGCTCGGCACGCCTAAAAGTATAGTGCCTCAACCATTTGTGCCTCGGGGCAGTGTTGCGGTGCCTCCTGCACCTCTAGTTGATCAAGCGCAATTCGATGAAAATGCTGAAGATGGTGCACTGCCTAATACCGTGGTTGATGCGGAAACTGCTCAACCACTAGACAACGAGTTAACGGCAGCTGATGCAGACACTACTGTGCAGTTGGATGCTCCCGGTGAAGAACAATTCCTCGAGGCGGGAGCACTCGAGCTTTTAGACCCTTCTGGTATTGGCCTGCTTCCTGAGGGTGAGAGCTATACACCAGACTTTTGGGCCGCCTATGACAGGCGAGAAGTGGTGCAAGGGTATGCTGCATTCGCTGGCGCATCAGGCTCCAATGCTTTAGCTTCTATAGCAAAAAAAATCGCACTATCAGGTGTCACATTGCCTGAGCCAGCTGATGATGCAGATGTGCTGGCTATTATTCAGGCGCGTTTGTCTCTTCTAGCTGACCTTGGAGACCGAGAAGGCTATATAGTGCTTCTAGAGCGTTTACCTGCGGAAAGGGATTGGTCTGCGCTTGTCAAAGATTTTACAAACAAGCATTTACTTAAAGGTGAGTTAAGTGATGCCTGTGCGGTGGCCGCAGCTGAGCGGGTAAATGATGATGATCCTTATTGGTTGCGCCTGGCTGCTTTTTGTCAGGCTGCACAAGGAAACCGGGTTGGCGTTGATTTTCAGCTAGGTATTTTAGAAGAAGTGGCTGAGATACAGCCGACTTTCTATCAGCTAATTGATCAGATTCTAGTTGAAGCCTCACAAGCGCCAGGCACCATTGTGCCGGAAGCTGCGGCTCTTTCTAATAGCCTTCAGGTCGACTTGCTCGAAGCTACGATGGCACGCCTTGCACGGGCGAAGGTGCCTTTGCTGGCGCTCGACGGTGTGAATCCTTTAGCGGTTCGTATGATGCTGTCATTACCCGGTGTTGAGCGTGCTGCCAAAATTGATCTGATGGGACTGGCTGTTCGTCGAGGTTGGCTGCACGCAGAAACCATTAAAGCATTTGCGGTAAATCACGAGCTGCAGGATGGCGAAATGGAAGCAGCGCTTGACGCGCTTGATGGCGACCGTCGGTTTATCATTGATGCAGCGCTGGTTCACCTTAGTAGTAATGCAGGCGAAGGTACAAACCGAGCCGATGCTCTAGCTAAGCTTTGGCAACGTTCAGTGGATCAGCGTACAGCTTCTAATTCTGCCGGTGGTTATCTGGGCGTAGCGGAGGACATTGTTCCAAATCCCGAAGCAGGACCTATTAGTGCTATACTTGCAAGGGCAGCCCTGATTGCTGGTGATAGTGTAAAAGCTCATGAATGGTTTACAGCGCTCCGTGCTGAAAGTGCAGGGACCGCTGAGTTAGACAGTGATCTAATTGGCTTGGCACCTCTCTTGACTGTTATGGGCGGTAACGGTGCACCAGCTATGACAGAACATCAGATATCTCTTTGGTGGCAAGTACAAGCAGAACGTGAAGATAGGTTCGAGAGAGCCAACCTTTTATTCACGGTACTTGAGGCGCTAGGTACGCCTGTTTCGGAAGCGAGCTGGAAACTACTTGAAGGTGGCCCCGCAGGGTTTAGCGGCAGTACACCGTCTGCCGCCCTTTGGCGCGGATATTTGATGGCTGTGCAAAACCGCGATGTACCTAAGGCTCTTGCGCGTAGCTTTGCATTGATGGCAGAGCGTGGTCCGGCAGGTGTGTCGGGTGCTTTAGCAGGTTCATTAGTTGGCGGCTTACAAGAACTCGGTTTAGAAGATGAAGCTAGGCGTATCGCCATTGAAATATTAGTCGGCCAAGGCCTCTAGTAGACAGGTGCTCATTGAGTAACGGGTCAATATTAGATCAATTCCTTGAAATGTTGGTTGCCGAAAAAGGGCGAGCGAGAAATAGCCTGCTCGCCTATAGCCGCGATCTAACCCATTTCGCTGAAACAGTTGCGGTCAACTTTGAGACAGCGAGTGCTGAGGATATTAGAGAATACCTAGTGGCGCTGAAGTCAGAAGGTTTGAAAGCTTCAACTGTGGCACGTCGTTTATCTGCTATCCGGCAGCTATTTCTCTTTATGTATAGAGATGGATTGCGTTCGGATAATCCTGCAGCAAATATTGAAAGCCCTCGGCTCGCACAGCCACTGCCTAAGCTACTCTCTGAAAAGGATGTGGACCAGTTGCTCGACACAGCTGAGCAGCAAGCGGCAGACGGTAAGCTGGAAAATTTAAGGCTGCACGCGCTTGTCGAAACACTTTACGCTACAGGCTTTCGTATTAGTGAGCTTGTTACATTGCCGCGCGGTGCGGTTGGGCCTGATACTGCAATGATCATGGTACGTGGTAAAGGTGGCCGCGAACGGATGGTACCTCTTGGTGACAAAGCACGCATTTCTATAAGCTCTTACTTAGAAGCGTTGGATGTCAAAGAACAGGAGCAGTCTCCTTTTTTGTTTCCGTCACGCGGCAAAGAGGGGCATTTAACCCGGCGCCGTGTTGGCCAGCTCATGAAGGACTTAGCTGTCGTTGCGGGTATTTCGCCAAGTGCTGTCAGTCCTCATAAATTGCGCCATGCGTTTGCAACGCACCTTTTGGCTTACGGCGCAGATTTGCGCTCAGTTCAGCAGATGCTTGGGCATGCGGATATATCAACTACACAAATTTATACCCATGTACTCGAAGAGCGCTTGAAAAATTTGGTTTTAACCAAACATCCACTTAGTGGAGATCATTAATAACTCTGGTGTGAATAGTTATATAATGCCTTGATTTGAGCGCTTGACATTAAGGGCCGCATCAAGGATTTTGCGCCGCGAGCATAAACATGGTTTACTATGCAAATGAACAAAGAACAGAACAAAGCAGCAAAAGAAAAGGAAGTTGGCGGAATGATGACGTTCCTAGAGTTTGAGAAGCCAATCGCCGAACTGGAAGGTAAGATCCGCGAGCTGAGAAGTCTCGCTGGTGGTTCCGGTAATGTTGATATCTCTTCAGAAGTTGGCCAGCTTGAAACCAAGCTTGGTAAACTACTTAAGGATACTTATGCTGATTTGTCGCCTAGTCAGAAGATCCAAGTAGCGCGTCACCCAGAGCGCCCACATTTTTCTGACATTATTGATCAACTCTTTACAGAGTTCAC
>JBFOLV010000523.1:0-2216 GCA_040830325.1 Kordiimonas sp.
GATCAATCGAACGCGTCTCAGCATTCATCAACATAACAAGGCCGACTCCACGTTCTTTAGAGTAACCAATCAAACTCCGGAAACCTGAAACACCGCCACCATGCATCACAATCTCTTCATCACCGATTGTATAGATGCGCCAACCGTAACCATAATGCGCTTCTTCCAGATAAGGCCGCCAGATACGCTTATTCATCTCACGGCGTGTCTTAACACGTTTCGCCGTTACTGTTTCGAGCAGGCTACTATCGAGCACATCTGCATTATGTCCCATCTGCGCCCTAACCCATTTGGCAACATCTTCCACACTAGCGTTAACGCCCGCTGCAGGGGAGACATTATAATAGTCAGGTTTCACAGTAACTCTGTACCAACCTCTACGGGTGTAAACATGAGGCTCAGCTCGATTTGGTTCTGATAGAAATCCTTCTAGCCCAACAGAGCTACGATCCATGCCTAATGGCTCAAATAACCGTTCTTCCATTAACTCATCAAAAGGACGTCCTGTGGACTTCTCGATAACAGGCTCAATAAAACTAAAGACAATATTCTGGTAACCGTAACAATTGCCTGGCTTACATACGGGCTTGAGCTTCTTAAATCGAGGAATAATCTTATCCAACCCCCAGCCATCTTCGAGCATATTGTCATAGGAGTTAGGCAGCAAACCCGTGCTGTGACTTAGCAGATGCTTTACTTGCAGACGTTCGGCATGCCCGGGCGTCTTAAGTTTAAAGCTAGGCACAGCATCGATAACTTTATCGTTCCAGTCCAACTTGCCTTCAGCAACAAGTAGTGCGGTAAGCTCCGCAGAAAATGTTTTTGAAACAGATGCCAAGCGAAATACCGTATCACCAGAAACAGGGAGCTTTGCGCCAACGGCCCTAGTGCCATAACCACGTGCCTGAGTTATTTTGTCACCATGTACTATCGCATAAGCCGCACCTGGTATTTTGTGCTCAGCTATGGCTTCCTGAAACTTCTCATCAAAGGCATTGAGGGTAACAGAATTAGTCACAGGGGCGGAGTTAGCGGCCCCTCCCCAAGCACCACATGCAGCGACGATTATACCAAAAACAGCCTTAATACTCTTACTCAAAACATCCCTCAGATCGTTGTGGATAAACTAACTATTTTTTTAAAAAGCGAATAATTGCACGTGCAACCATATCAGGTTTCTCAGCATGAAGCCAATGTCCTGTTCCTTCAATGGTCCTGACGGTGGCATTTGGAAACAGTTCAATAATGATATCTCTGTGGTCTGCCAAAACATAATCAGAGTTACCGCCGCGGAGAAATAGAACATTCCCCTTGTACGGGGCACCTTTATTTCCAGCCACAATATTCATGTAGTCACGGTCAATCACATCCACATTCAACCGCCAGCCCCATTTACCAGTTTCATCCCGCCGCCAGTTAGTCAGCAAGAAACTTAGGACTGCAGGTTCACGCTCATACCCCGAAAGGATTACCTCAGCAGCCTTTCGTCCTTCAGGAGCTGCTTTCTCAACTGCCTGCATGCCAGCAAGAATGGCATCATGATGACGTTCGTATGTGACAGGGGCAATGTCGCCAACTACAAGCTTGGTAACTCTGTGCGGTTCATCCAGTGCCATTTGCATGGCAACCTTTCCGCCCATGGAATGACCAAAAATGTTTGCTTCGGAAATACCCTCTTTATCCATAACTGAATAAATATCCGCCGCCATGGCTTGATAGTTCATCTGATTGTGGTGTGGGCTTCTGCCATGATTGCGGTGATCAACAGCAATAACACGGTATTCCTCCGCTAGAAGGCGTGCAATTCCACCTAAATTATCGGCCGAGCCGAATAGCCCATGTAGAAGTAATAAGGGCTCACCTTCGCCCATTGTACGGTAGAAAAGCTCCATCTTATTCAGTCTCCTCACCTCTATACACGACCGCATGACCTAAGGGACCGTTTCCTTTTCCAAATCCAGGAGCTTTTACAATGGCATTGTGAACGAACGTGTGCGCATGACTAAACGCAAGCTCAAGGCTTTCTCCGCGGGCCAAGCCTGTCGCTAGCGCACTCGCAAGCGTGCAGCCCGTTCCGTGTGTATGGCGAGTATCAAGGCGAGTACTTTTAATCTGCATTTCTTCTCCATCCTGCGTGAGGAGAATGTCCACCAACTTATCTGTCGTTAAGTGCCCCCCTTTTAGCAAGACAGCTTTCGGCCCTAGGTCAAGGAGAC
>JBFOLV010000524.1:0-4495 GCA_040830325.1 Kordiimonas sp.
CGAAGAACTGCTGAATGACGGTTTGAAGCGTGAGTATAAAGTCGTTGTAGAAGCTAAAGAGCTCGACGCGCGTCTGGATAAAATTCTGGACGAATTCCGTGCGACAGCAAATATCAAAGGTTTCCGTCCTGGTAAAGCTCCCCTGTCTTTGTTGAAGCGCATGCACGGCGAGCGCGCCAAAGGCCAGGTTCTTTCAGAAGCTATGCAGGAATCTTCTACTCAGTTGTTCGAAGAGAAAGAAATCCGTCCTGCGTTACGCCCTGACGTTGATATGGGTGAATATGAAGACGGCAAAGACCTTGAATATACATTGAAGGTTGAAGTTCTTCCTGACGTTGATGTTGAAGACTTTAAAGCCCCTGCACTTGAGCGCTGGGTCGCAGAAGTTGCTGATGCTGACCTTGATAAAGCGCTTGAAAATATTGCTGGTCAGCAGAAAGCTTTTAAGAAAGCTGCAAAGACGACTAAAGCAAAAGAGGGCGATGCGGTTCTGATCGACTATGTTGGTCGCACTGACGGTGAAGCTTTCGACGGCGGTACTGCAGAAGATCACCAGCTCGAACTTGGCTCTGGTACATTCATCCCTGGTTTTGAAGACCAACTTGTTGGTGCAAAAGCTGGCGACGAAGTGCTGGTTAAGGTTACCTTCCCTGAACAGTATCAATCAGCAGACCTTGCTGGCAAAGATGCTGAGTTTACAGTGAATGTTAAAGAAGTTCGCAAGCCAACTGATGCCAAGGTCGATGATGACCTTGCCAAGAATCTTGGCCTTGAGGATCTGAACGCTCTTAAGGAAGCGCTAAAAGGTCAGCTTGACGGTGACAACGAAAGCCTGACTCGCGCGCACCTGAAGCGTAAGCTGTTGGACAGCTTGGCTGATGATTACACGTTCGATGTTCCTGCTGGCATGGTGGACCTGGAGTTTGCGCAGATTTGGGAACAAATCAAGCGTGACGCGATTATGAGCGGTGAGGCGAAAGAGGAAGACTTTGAAGGGCAGGATGCTCCTGCTGACGAAGCAGAGGCTGCCGAGTTCCGTTCTATCGCAGAACGCCGCGTCCGCCTTGGTCTTCTACTTTCAGAAATTGGTGTGAAGAACGACGTGCAGGTTACTCAGGAAGAAGTAAACCGCCGTATCATCGAAGAGGCGCGCCGTTTCCCTGGTCAAGAAGCTCAGGTATTTGAGTTCTACCAAAAGAACGAAGATGCTCGCGCCCAGTTGCGTGCGCCAATCTTTGAGGAAAAGGTCGTTGATTTTGTTCTTGAGCAAGCTGAACTGACTGATAAGACAGTTTCTCGCGAAGACCTCGAAGCTGCGGTTCGTGCGATCGACGAGGAAGATGCGAACCCTTCTAAGGCGAAGAAGGCTGCACCTAAGAAAAAAGCGGCTGCTAAGAAAGCTCCAGCTAAAAAGCCTGCTGCAAAAAAAGAAGCTGCTGAAAAGAAAGCACCAGCCAAAAAAGCTACTGCTAAGAAGCCCGCAGCGAAGAAGGCTCCTGCAAAGAAAGCGGCACCTAAGAAAAAAGCTTCGGATAAGTAAGCATCTTGCTTCACTATTTGCTGAAAAGGGGCTCAATGAGCCCCTTTTTTTGTTACCATCTTTAAAAAGGCGGAAAGGGCCTTATCTAATTGCCCTATGGTATGCATATTTCCTTGCCGCCGGTTGTACACCTTTGCTACAGCTTGGCTATAACTACTCAATGTAGGTACGTGCACTTTTTTCAGCCCTGAGACGTGTAATTTATTGGAGCGCTTAATGAGCGATACTTTGGAAACAGTAGCTAACCACTTGGTACCGATGGTCGTTGAACAGACCAGCCGGGGAGAGCGGTCATTCGACATATATTCTAGGCTTTTGAAGGAACGCATTATCTTCCTGACAGGCCCGGTTAATGATCATGTTTCCAGCTTGATTGTCGCGCAACTTCTCTTCCTCGAAGCGGAAAATCCAACCAAGGACATTAGTTTTTACATCAATTCTCCGGGTGGCGCTGTTACCAGCGGCCTCGCGATTTATGACACCATGCAATATATCAAGCCCAAGATCGCAACAATCTGCATAGGGCAGGCATGTTCGATGGGGTCTTTGCTCCTTGCGTCAGGTGAGCCGGGCATGCGGTACGCGTTGCCCAACAGCCGTATTATGATGCACCAACCATCAGGCGGTGCCCGCGGACAGGCTGTAGATATTGAAATCCAGGCGGAAGAGATCAAGAAAATTAAGGACCGTATGCATGAGATTTACGCGAAACATACCGGTCAGAAGAATAAAACCATTGTGGAAGCTTTGGACCGCGACAACTTTATGAGTCCCGAAGAAGCCAAAGATTTTGGTTTGGTGGATGAGGTGTATGTTTCGCGCAATGCGGCGGAAGATTAGATTTATTAAGGAAGCCACAAGATTTCACACGTATAGTTTTTAGTTGTGTGTTTCTTCCCGCCCAGATTAGGATGGCGGTGAGGTGAAGGTGAAACGGTGACAGATTTGAGTAATAGCGATTCAAAAAACACGCTCTACTGTTCTTTCTGCGGAAAGAGCCAGCATGAAGTGCGTAAATTGATTGCCGGTCCTACGGTGTTCATTTGCGACGAATGCGTTGAGTTGTGTAACGACATTATCAAGGAAGAGAGTAAAAGTTCGCTTGGTAAGGGAACTGATGGTGTACCAACACCGCTGGAGATACTTGAAGTACTTGATGATTATGTGATTGGACAGGGGGCTGCGAAGAAGGTGCTCGCTGTTGCTGTCCACAACCACTACAAGCGACTTAACCACGCAAGTGCAAATGGCTCCGACGTTGAGCTGGCGAAGTCAAACATTCTGCTTGTCGGGCCTACAGGCTGCGGCAAAACGCTTTTGGCTCAAACACTTGCCAGGATTCTTGATGTACCTTTCACCATGGCGGATGCGACCACTCTTACCGAGGCCGGCTATGTTGGTGAAGACGTAGAGAACATCATTCTTAAGCTTCTTCAATCTGCTGATTATAACGTTGAGCGGGCTCAGCGCGGTATCGTTTATATTGATGAAGTTGATAAGATCAGCCGAAAGTCGGACAATCCTTCGATCACACGTGATGTGTCAGGCGAGGGTGTTCAGCAAGCTCTTCTAAAAATTATGGAAGGTACCGTTGCAAGCGTACCCCCGCAGGGCGGGCGCAAACATCCGCAGCAAGAGTTTCTTCAGGTGGATACCACAAATATCCTCTTTATTTGTGGGGGTGCCTTTGCGGGGCTGGATAAAGTTATCACGAATCGCATGCAGGGTAAGTCTATTGGTTTTGGCGCACAGGTTGCCGGGCCGGATGAGCGCGGTGTGGGTGAATTATTCACTGAGACGGAGCCTGAAGACCTTCTGAAGTTTGGTCTAATTCCTGAGTTTGTTGGCCGTTTGCCAGTGATCGCTACTCTGGAAGATTTGGACGAGGATGCCCTTGTTCAGATTCTCTCTCTTCCAAAAAATGCGCTTCTGAAGCAGTATCAGGCGCTTTTCAATATGGAAGACGTGAAGCTGACATTCTCCGAAGACGCTTTGTTCGCTGTGGCGCGTAAAGCGATTGAGCGCAAAACCGGTGCTCGTGGTTTGCGGTCAATTATGGAAGACACGCTGTTGGATACGATGTTTGACCTACCTTCTGTTGAAGGCGTGGAAGAGATCGTAGTGAATGGGGAAGTGGTTGAAGGCAAGGCGACTCCGCTCCTGATTTACTCAGAAAGGCGTGAAGAAGCTGATCAGCCAGCTTAACTGACCTAAATTTGAGATGCTTGGGGGTTGAATCGTTCGGTTCAGCCCCCATTTCTATGCGTAAGGAGTGTTTTTCGGTGTTTCGTGCAGAAAAAACGTCTTTTCCTTTCTTATTGACGCGAATTTGACCTAAACTCGCTATCAACAAACCAGTTAAATCATTTAGGACCGTTCATATGTCCGATTCTTCATCTGAGTCACCAAATACCGTTGTTTTGCCCGTTCTTCCGTTGCGGGATATTGTGGTGTTCCCACACATGATTGTGCCGCTCTTTGTAGGCCGCGATAAATCTGTTCGCGCCCTCGAGGAAGTGATGTCAAAGGACAAGCAAATCCTTTTGGTGGCGCAAAAGGATGCAAATGAAGACGAGCCTTCGCCTGCAGATGTGTTCGAGGTAGGAACTGTAGCCTCTGTATTGCAGCTTTTGAAGCTGCCTGACGGCACTGTCAAAGTGCTGGTTGAGGGTTTCAACCGTGCGACAATCGAAGAGTTTGTTCGCGAGGAAGACTATTTTGCTGCCAAGGCAACAATGCTCGCCGGTGACCAGACCGATCCTTCCGAGTTAGAGGCGCTGTCCAGAACGGTTGTTACTCAGTTTGAGCAATACGTAAAGCTGAACAACAAGATACCAGCAGAAGTCCTGGTGACTGTGAACCAAATTGATGATGCCAGCAAACTCGCTGACACAGTCGCCTCTCATTTGGCTTTGAAGATTGATGACAAACAAGAATTGTTGTCGACCGTTTCCG
>JBFOLV010000525.1:0-5268 GCA_040830325.1 Kordiimonas sp.
ACAACACCGCCTGGCTTCATACCATTATATAGAGCCTTTAAGAAATAGGCTGTATCCAGCTCGTCCCCTGAGACGCTTTTTTCACTTCTGTGGTAAAGGTCATGCAAACCAAGAATTATTAGAGACGCATCATAGTGGTTACTTAGAAATTCCACTGTATTGATGTCTTCAAACATCGTTTTGGCATTCTTTAACCGATTACCTTTAACACGGGCATCACTTCCAGCCTTTGAATAGGCTTCCCAAGGCTTATGGTTAAACATCGTTACTTTGCCCTCGCTACCAACAAGGTGGTTAAGTATTTCAGTGTAATAACCGGGGCCTGCAAACACATCGAGCACTTTCATACCGGGCTTGACCTCAAAGAAGGTCAAAACCTCAGCGGGTTTTCTCACGTGATCAAGTCTAAGATCCTGAGAAGGTCGAGCAGGGTGCTGTAACGCATCGTGAATAGGGTTATCTGCTTGAAGACCTGAGGTTAAACAAATTGCGACAGCAGAAGCAGATATAAATTTTGACATTTGCACAAGGGATATCATCAAACTCTCCAAAACCATGTGTTGTTTCTCGAGAAAAGCCATAAATGACACCGCGCTTTTACTTAAGGTGACCTAAGATATCCTGCTGATGATCTACGATATCAGGCACAACTCATCTAAACTCATGGTTAATTTATATTACTTATTTCGAAAAAACTGGAGACAAGAGCGTCAATGTCCACTAAATCTACTCAGGTGAAGCTCTGAAGTGGATGTGAGCTATAAGCTAGAGGGATAGAAATGTTGAAAGATATTTTTGTAGGCGGCATTGTGCTTATGCTTGCCTCAACGGCCGGATACGGGGATCCGATCCAACAAACCAAAGGGCATTTTCAAGACAAGTTTCGTCAATTAGACGAATCTTTGCCTACACCAAATAGTTATCGTACAGCAGGCGGCGAACCAGGTCATGCGTATTGGCAGCAAAAAGTGGATTACAAGATTAATGTTTCACTTGATGAATCAACTCGTCGTTTAACTGCCTCTGAAACTATTACTTATCAAAACAACTCACCAGACACCCTGAAATTCCTCTGGCTGCAACTAGATCAAAACATCTTCAAAGATGATTCAATGGCGGAGAAAACTGCCACCTTTGGCGGAAAAACACCAGCTGTTGCCCGTGGAGCAAGCCCATCAAAGCTGAGCCTTAACCAACTACGCCGGCAACAATTTATGGCAGACAACGAACTAGGCTATCAGATTAATTCTGTGACTGATGGGAATGGTAACGATCTACGTTACACGATTGTTGGCACATTAATGCGCGTGGATTTGGCAAATAATCTAAGACCTGGTGCGAATACTAAGTTCGCCATAGACTTTGCCTTTAACCTTGTCGAAGAAGATGCAGTGAATGCGAGGGCAGGGTACGAACATTTCCCTGATGACGCGAGGGAGGGCGGCAATGATATCTTCCTTGTGGCACAATGGTTCCCAAGGCTTGCTGCTTACACTGATTATGAGGCTTGGACGAATAAAGAGTTCCTCGGTCGTGGTGAATTTACCTTGGAATTCGGTGACTATGACGTAGAAATAACTGTTCCAGCCGATCACATCGTCTCCTCTACAGGTGAACTTCAAAACCCTCGTCAAGTATTGACATCAGAACAGCGTTCCCGTCTTGAACAGGCAAAAACGGCCAAACGCCCTGTATTCATCGTTACAGAAGAAGAAGCACTCGAGAACGAAAAAGAGGGCACCAACGAACAGAAAACCTGGAAGTTTTCGGCCAAAAATGTACGCGACTTCGCTTGGGCCTCTTCCCGTAAATTTATGTGGGATGCAAAAGGATACCAACAGGGCGGCAACGACCAACCATTTGTGATGGCCATGTCATTCTTCCCGAAAGAAGGTGGGGATCTTTGGAAAAAATATTCAACGGAATCCGTTGTACACACAATGGAAGTCTACTCACGTTTTTCATTTGACTATCCATACTCTGTTGCACAGTCAGTGAATGGCCCGGTAGGTGGTATGGAATATCCGATGATCACCTTCAATGGTCCTCGCACTCAGCTTCAGGATGATGGAACGAGAACATACTCCCAAGCTGAAAAGCGTTTTCTTGTCGGTGTGGTAATTCATGAAATCGGTCATATTTACTTTCCAATGACAGTTAACTCTGATGAGCGTCAATGGACCTGGATGGATGAGGGTATCAATAGCTTCCTAGACAGTATCGCTGGCCGAGAGTGGGACCCTCAAATCCCTTGGGGCGTTGAGCCTCGTGACATTGTTGACTATATGAAGTCACAAAACCAAACACCAATCATGACACAGTCGGATAGCGTGTTACGTTTGGGTCCAAATGCTTATGCGAAGCCTGCTGTGGCACTCAATATACTTCGTGAAACTATTCTTGGCCGTGAACTATTTGACTTTGCATTCAAAGAATATTCTGAGCGTTGGATGTTCAAGCGCCCGACACCATCTGACTTCTTTCGCACGATGGAAGAAGCTTCTGGTGTTGATCTAGATTGGTTTTGGCGCGGATGGTTCTACACAACTGATCACGTAGATATTTCACTCGATCGTATCTACAAACTTCGTATGGATACACGTAATCCAGACATTGATTTTTCACGTCAGCGTGATTCAGTAAAATCCGAGCCTGCATCCATTTTCGTTGAAAACAATAAGGAAGAGGGCCGTCAAACTTGGGTTGAACTTAACCCTGATGTTACTGATTTCTATGACGAAAATGATCGTTTCACGGTTACTAACAAAGAACGCAACGCATATAATGAATTCCTCTCAGGTCTAAAGCCATGGGAACGGAAAACCTTTGACCGTGCGGTAAGCGAAGACAAGAACTATTATGTTCTCAAGTTTTCCAACAAAGGCGGCTTGGTGATGCCAATTATCCTTGGCTTAACCTTCACTGACGGAACACAGGAAAGAATGTATATTCCGGCTGAAATCTGGCGCCGCACTTCTGATTCAGTGAAGAAGCTTCTTGTTTTTGATAAAGGAAAAGAGCTTCAGGAAGTTGTAGTTGACCCTGATTGGGAAACAGCTGACACAGATATTGAGAACAATCATTATCCGCGTCGAATTATTCCTACTAGAGTTGAAGCATATAAACGGATGCCAAGCACAGACCCGGTCCGCCGCGACATAATGCAGGACATCAAAACAAAGCTAAAAACTGAAGAAGGAAATTCGGAGAAGCAAGAGTGATCCGAGCAGCTTTTCTGACACTTATGATGGCAGTAATGGGGGCGGTTTCCGCTCCCATTTACGCTCACGCCCAAAAGGCAGCAATTACGCGTGTTGTTTTCAACCCACGAACAACAAACTTAGAGGTTATGCATAGGTTTCTGCTTCACGATGCAGAGCATGCTGTAAAAGAAATTTTTGGCGGTGACGCAGACATTATCGGGTCTGCTGACACCCAACAAAAATTCGCAGAATACGTCCACGAACGCTTTTCCATAACTAACGCAGATAACGAGAAATTAGAACTAGAGTTGGTTGGTCATGAGTTAGAAGGCAAATACATTTGGGTATACCAAGATGTAAAAATTCCGGCCGTTACTTCACTAACGATAGAACATAACGCCTTGCGGGAATTATGGCCGACACAAATCAATACAGTTAATGTAGAGGGCAAAAAGGGGCTTAAAACAGCTACTTTTTCAGATTCAGTCGAACTTATAACTATAAATCTAGACGGCGTTCACCATTAAATTTTAATCGAACCTTCTAAGGGAACTGCAAAGGTGGGCCTCAAAATAGACAACAAAACAATGCGCCGTTTGTGGCTTCACACAAATGGCCTTTTTTCTAACACCAAGAAGCCTCTAGACGTTGTCGCCATTATAAAGAAACTAGGTTTTGTGCAACTGGACACCATTCAAAATGTCTCTCGTGCACACCATCATATTCTTTGGAGCCGCCATGCAGAGTACCGGGAGTATATGCTTGATGAACTACTCAGTGCACGAGAACATATATTTGAACATTTTACACACGATGCCTCTGTTCTTCCAATGGAGGTATATCCATTGTGGAGTAGGCGTTTTAACCGCTTAAAGGCGCAGTTAAAAAAGGCCTCTTACCACCGTCCAGACCGGATTAATGAATGGAAAGACCATCTCATAAAGCGGATCAGAGAAGAGGGGCCTTTATCCACGAAAGATTTCAATAGCAAACGTAGCGAGCAGAAAAAAGTATGGTCTAGCCCACCACATAAACAAGTGTTGGATTACCTTTGGTATACAGGCGCTCTCGCAACATCTCACCGTGAGAAGTTTACCAAATTTTACGACCTGGCAGACCGTGTTATTCCTGAACATATTCGCACTGAAAGTCTTACCAATGAAGAACAAATAAATAAGCTTTGTCTCTCAGCACTTTCAAAACTTGCTGTAGCAACGCCAAAAGAAATCAAAGAATTCTGGGATGCCGTTGACATAAAAGAAGTAAAAACATGGCTAGAAGCGAACGAGCGATCTCTAGTTCTTGTGCAATGGGAAACAAACGCTGGTAAATGGATCAATTCTTATGCGCTGGACGACATCGAAGAGCGTATTCAGAACTTACCTGATGCCAAAACACAGTTAAAAATCATTAATCCATTTGACCCAGCAGTTCGCAATAGAACGCGGCTAAGTGCGATGTTCGGATTTGACTATAAACTTGAAGTATTCGTGCCTGAAGCAAAGCGTCAATGGGGATACTATGTTTATCCCATACTTGAAGGCGATAAATTTATCGGTCGGATAGAAGTTAAAGCGGATAGGAAAGCCAAAAAACTTAATGTCATAAACTTATGGCAAGAACCGAACAATAAATGGAAAACGCCACGTACTAAGAGGTTAAAGGTCGAACTTCAAAACTTCTCACGCTTAGCTGGCCTAGAGACAGTATCCGGGCTCAAGTAAATTTAATTATTTCCCATAATATAAATTATGCGCAATTCTGCCAGACGTCAAATAGGTTATATCCCCTGTGACGTGTCACAGAACTTGTCACCAGCGTGTCACAGCTGTGTCACCTTGCGCAATCAAGCAACTTTCGAAAAGAAACCTCCCTATCTAAATTCGATAATATCGAAACTGCTTGAAGAAGTGCTGTAACCAAGATTATTCATCTCCATCCTCGGCGTGGCCGCTGCCTTAGCAAAGAGCTTTTGGATCAACGAAAATAAACACATATGTAACAGGTTACTTCCATCCGGCACCTTGAGACGAGCAGTGCGTCTATTTATGCCAGAACGAAGGAT
>JBFOLV010000526.1:0-2718 GCA_040830325.1 Kordiimonas sp.
CAAAATCTGGAACAGCGTCAGAGCCTTCAAAACTTGAAAGAGGCGGCTACGCGCCAAACCACCAAAGACCTGATCTACAATTCCGAGCTACCCTGGAAAGAGCGCGTGAAAATGCTCAACACTTGGGACGCCCTCAACGAAAAGGACAAGAACAAAGATCAGGAACGAGACAAAGACAAATCCCGCGAGCAGAATGATGGAATGGAACGTTAACCGCAAACTGTACGATCTCAACTGAACTTGTTTAGCCTAGCCAGTTTTCGGCTTTGACCAAACCTTAACCGCACGCTCTAAATGTTCATTTGCACGTTCCTCAATTGCCTCCTCATCCCAAATTTCTTTCTGAAACAGGCTTTGATTGATTGGCAATAAGCAATGATCCTTAATTTCTTCTTTTTTCCGTTTCCACGCATAGTGCTTTTGAGCGGAATTTAGACTGGTACTAATAATTGTTAGGTTACCGAGAGTGTTTACAATCTCATCTCTGTGTAGTGAGGCAATAAGACGCGAATTCTCAGGCGTAAAACTATCTCGATCTTCAACCGAAATTCCCTTCTCGCCATTGGGCAACGGCCAGTATTCTTCCCAAAAAACAGGCATTATATGTTCAACACTGGGCTGCTCAGTAAATGATACAGGATCACTCTTCACACTCATGTATGTCTGATTGATACGCTTAAATAGATGAACCAGCTTGGCATTGCCCAGAGATCGATAAAGTGGCTCAGATATCCACGACTTTCTGAATGAAGCATCATCTGGCCATACCGTGGACTCACCTTGAAATGACAACAAATTGCGGCGTATTACTTCTGCACTTGCACCTTCCTTACGAATTACACGGGTTAGTCCCAAGAAAATTCGATTGTAATTTTTGGTACCCAAATCACAAACGGCTCGGCGCACTAGGTATGACTCTAAAATGTCTGATATCTCACACCACTCCTCATCATCCACATCCTCATCAAGGAGTGCTAGTAGTAAGGGATAAGCAGTGCGGATATCAAAATCAGAAAGAAACTTTGAAAGCCTCCAAATTACATCATCATCCTCTGGCTCAATAATTCGTCGGAAATGCTCGCCTTGACGAGAAAGCGTCGCCAATTCTTCGGTTATATTCTCAAATGGGGCATGTCTCTCAATCCAATGTCTATATTCGACATAAAGATGTTTGATCGGAATATCCCTCCCTTGCTGGCTCGCAAGAAAGTGCTGCATATAGAGATCGCTTCGAGGTCTGACTAATCTTCCCTGCTTAACCTCTTCGCGCCAAAATTCGTCGTCGAATTTGCTCCAATATTTTTCATACGCGTCTTCAACATTGATGCCTTCATTATTTGCTCTAAAGAAAACATAATTGCGGAGCAAATCGGCAGGGAGTAGAGGCTCCCCACGAGCATTCAGCGTTTCAAAGATTACTTGAGGGTCATCTCCCTGATCCAAGTCAATGACAACAATCATGAGACCGTTACGCAGGGCTTTGATGCATTCATCAATTCGGTCTCGAATAGAAAACTCGGCAGCGAGAGGTTCTCCGTCACCATCACCCAGAAAGAAGGCTTTTAGCTTTTCAAAAAAGAACAGGTATGCCTCTACCATACGAGGGCGGGGATCATACTTACGAGCATACTTTTTTCGTCGTAGCGGAGGCCGTATGAGGAGTTCGGTTCTTGAACCTGCCGTCACAACATCTGTAAATTGAACGCGGTCAAGCTGTGTCTGCCATACTTAGAATTGATCAACTTCTTTATTGGCCATCATTCCTGTATTGAATAGGAACTTGTCACACTCGCTAGCTAACTCCTCACAATCCTGATCTCGACAAAAATCTCTTAGTGCCGCTAAGAAAATTTGGATAGTAGTCAATCGTTGTTGGCCATCGATAATTTGCCTAACAACTACATGCCCTGTAGGGGATTGTTTTTGATCCAAAACCATTGCACCAAGAAAATGTTTTGGTGCGTCGGTTTGACTCTCCAAGCTTTCACTGAACTTCCGCTGGATGTCCTCCCACAGTGGCAACCATTGTTCCTCTTTATTCCAAACATATTGCCGCTGAAACAATGGCACCTCAAGCCGTGTCTTTGAGTCAAAGACGGCAAGTAGTGACGACTTATTCACATCCATGAAATCACCTCCAATAGTTGAATCATAGTCAACATACACGAAACTCACATATATTCCATTGGCGTGTAAATTCTTTATCTGGGGATATAACTCAGACGCCTTGAGCCCCTTGTGGGCGAATGGCCAAGCTCTGGTTAGGTGAAGAACTGACGCGGCGTAGCCGTGGCAGTTTGTAAACCCTAAACACCTGCTTGCACTCTACCTTAACTGCAAACATCACTTTAATATATTATGTTAAATAGCTGGTATATTGAGATAATTTCACAAAACAACATACTACAAAATTCAATCACAGCCAACAAAAGATGAAGACCGATACAAATGGCCACCTAATCTCTAAAAAGCCACTTTCTGATCGCCCCTGCACCCACCCCAACTGATACAAATGCGCTGCCCCAAGCGAACGAGATAGCTGAAACAGGTTGCCCCCCAGGCGTTGCCGCAGCAAGCGTATTTACAACCAACGTAGTGAACCCAGCAACCAACCCACTGCCTCTAACAAAATCTTCCGCGAATTCGTTGCTATCATATTCACCCTCCAATTTTCTAGCTTCACCACAAACACTCGTTTTAAACTCATAATAAGCGTTC
>JBFOLV010000527.1:0-3577 GCA_040830325.1 Kordiimonas sp.
AGAAAAGGCGGTGTCGTCACTTTTGGCTCTTCGCAGTCAGGTAACTGAAGCGCAGCTAGAAGAGTATGATGCCAAGATAATTGATGCTCTCAGTAGTTTGCGAGCCCTTACAGCTGTCAAAAGCGAGCCTTCAAAGAGTGCCTTCGCAAAGCTTGCAGGTAAACTGAAGCGAAAGAAGGTGTCGGGTGAACATGTGGTGCCTTCGGTGCCTCTTGGTGAGCGCCAGCAAATTGCAGATAAGATGTTGGAGGCGGTTTATACTGCCATTGGCGGCGCTAAGGATTTTGGCAGTAGTGTAGAAGATGCGCTGGACGTCTCGTTGGAAGGTATGCCAGCAAACGAGTTACGCTTCCGGGTTTTTGGCGAGATACCTCCTGGAATGGCAGGCGCTGAAGTTTATGTAGATGGCAGCAATGAGCCCCTCCGATTTGATCATGAGAAATTAGCGTTTAAGTATCGCCCTCCTGGATTTGGCTTCCCAGAATCATATGGAATCGGCTTGTTTACACAGGTACGTTCACGTGTTGTCAAACTTGACGGATTACACACGGTAGATGCTATCAGGGTTTGGAACCTCAGCGAGCAGCATGCGGGTAATAGTTTCTTTATCGAAATTTCTGCAAGAACAGGTACTAAAGACGAGTGGCAAGTATTGTATGACCACGGTGCACCGTACCGGCATGCATGCAATGTTTTGAGACTCGCGGATTATTTGCTGCGCAGCGCCTGGACGCCAAGTTACGCACGGTTGCTCGGTAAGATATTTACTCAATATCGCCGCCGCCGCATGATGAAGCCTGTGGCTAAATTAGTCCGAGATAAGGCTGACTTGAATAAGGCAGTATTTGAAGGTGCGAAGGTGATACCACCTCAAACTCGTTATGCCGCACCGCTGGTTTTGGGCAAGCACGGTCTGCAAGTGCCTGTTGCTTATCGTCCTGAAAAAGAGGTAATGGCACATCTTGCAGAGATTAGGGATAAAGTCCGAGGTACAGGCCATACACCGTTATTTATGTATGGTACATTGCTTGGTGCTATTCGAGAAAAAGACTTTATTCCTCACGACGATGATTTGGATCTTGCCGTGATAATCGACGGTGCAGGTCCTGATGATTTGATGGCTGAATGTGAGCGTTTGATTAAGGTTTTTAATGACGCCGGCGTAGCATGTCAGCCAGGTTCAGCTATTGCGCCGCTCATTCATTGCCACCGTGGTCCAGTCACGATTGATATTTTTGTGTTAGGCCATGAAAATGATAAAGTGTATTGGCCTCATACAGCCCTAGCGGTTGTGCCAGAACGAGCAGATATTTTTCTACCAACAGGGACGCTGGAATTTAAGGGTGAAATTTTTGATGCCCCTGCAGATCCAGAGGCGGTTTCTGAGGCGCGCTACGGCGCTGATTGGCATATCCCAAACCCAGCATTTGAATTTTAGCCTTCCTTTTTTCTGATTTGCTGAATGTTGGGCCATTTCTTGTTGAAGGCTTGGTGTGCAGTTTTGATATTCTAGTAAGTTCTATATTGAGAATTGTTTTTCTTTTAAATGGTCATTAATAAGAAATTATTTCTAAAATAGACCGCCTTTTTCTTGTAAAAAGAAAAAATTATTTCGTTTTGGGGTTAATCTTGCGCTAAACGCATGCCATCTTTACAAGCGAGTGAGGTAAGGGTTTCTGGGTGCACCCATTTTCGCTGCCCAAAGAACTGGTATGGTTGATGACAAAGACGCTAACACATTTGAAGAAACTGGAAGCCGAGAGCATCCAGATTATGCGGGAAGTTGCTGCTGAGGTAGAGAACCCCGTCATGCTCTATTCTGTTGGTAAAGATAGCGCGGTGATGTTGCATCTGGCGGTGAAGGCGTTTTATCCGTCTAAGCCTCCGTTTCCAATCATGCATGTGGACACCACTTGGAAGTTCCGCGAGATGATCGAATTTCGCGACAAGATGGCAAAAGACTTAGGGCTTGAGCTTATCGTACATGTGAATGAAGACGGCGTTAAAGAAGGCATTGGCCCGTTCACGCATGGTTCTGCTGTTCATACGGATGTGATGAAAACGGTTGGCCTTAAGCAGGCACTTGATAAATATGGTTTTGATGCTGCCTTTGGCGGCGCACGCCGGGATGAAGAAAAATCCCGAGCGAAAGAGCGCATCTTCTCATTCCGCAGTGAAAATCACCGCTGGGACCCAAAGAACCAGCGCCCTGAACTTTGGAACATTTATAATACGCGAAAAGCCCAAGGCGAAAGCATTCGGGTTTTCCCAATCAGTAACTGGACGGAACTGGATATCTGGCAATATATCCATCTGGAAAATATTCCGATTCCAAGCCTGTATCTCTCCAAGAAGCGCCCTGTGGTGGAGCGCGACGGCCAGCTGATTATGGTCGATGATGACCGTATGCCGCTTAAGGACGGTGAAACACCCGAAATGAAGATGGTGCGTTTCCGCACACTCGGTTGTTACCCGCTTACTGGCGCGGTGGAATCTGAAGCAGATACACTCACGGACGTTATTCAGGAAATGCTGCTCACCAAAACATCAGAGCGCCAAGGTCGCGTCATTGACCATGACAGCGCCGCTTCCATGGAGAAAAAGAAGCAAGAGGGATACTTCTAATGTCACACCAGTCAGACCTCATTGCAGACGATATCGAAGGCTACCTGAAGGCGCAGGAAGAGAAATCCATGCTGCGTTTTATCACATGCGGTAGCGTGGATGACGGTAAATCAACGCTTATTGGCCGCTTGCTTTATGATAGCAAACTGATCTTTGAAGATCAGCTTAATGCGCTTGAAAGCGATAGTAAAAAAGTTGGCACACAGGGCGAAGAAATTGATTTCGCGCTGCTCGTTGACGGCCTCGCCGCTGAACGTGAGCAAGGCATCACCATTGATGTTGCTTACCGCTTTTTTAGTACAGACAAGCGTAAGTTCATTGTGGCGGATACGCCAGGCCATGAGCAATATACCCGCAATATGGCGACAGGTGCCTCAACAGCGGATGTTGCCATCCTGTTGATCGATGCCAGAAAGGGCATGCTCCCGCAAACACGCCGCCACAGCTTTATCGCAAGTCTGCTTGGCATCAAAAACATCGTGCTTGCTGTTAACAAGATGGACCTTGTTGATTACAGCGAAGATGTGGTGAAAACCATTGAGGCCGAATACCGTGAGTTCGCGAAAGACTTTGGTTTCCGTGAGATTGTCAGCATCCCGCTGTCTGCCCTCAAGGGTGATAATATCATTGACCCGAGCGACAGAACGCCATGGTACAGTGGCCCAACACTGCTCGGGTACCTTGAAGAAGTGCCTGTGGGTGAAAGCCGCCAAGGTGCAGATTTCCGCATGCCTGTGCAGTGGGTGAACCGCCCGAACCTTGATTTTCGCGGTTTCTCAGGCACCATTGCCAGTGGTACTGTGCGCGTGGGCGACAAAGTTAAGGCGCTGCCAAACGCGCAGGAAGGCCGGATCAAATCCATCGTAACCTATGACGGTGAATTGCCTGAGGCAGTTGCTGGTGAAGCCGTTACGCTGACCCTTGAGGATGAGATTGATATCTCCCGCGGTGA
>JBFOLV010000528.1:0-7038 GCA_040830325.1 Kordiimonas sp.
GAGTCCTGGGGTGCCGATGTGAAAATAAGCGCCGATTGCGTCAATGAGGCCATTTTCCACTTTGCGCTGCATCATGTGAATAGTGCCGCGTTCTTTCGCGTCTGTGCCCGTAAGTGTGGCTTCACCGCTGAGGTGGTCAAGATACTCAGTAATGGCTGTTGATTCTGAAAGAATAGTTCCATCCTCCAGTTCAAGCACTGGTACAACGCCGTCCGGGTTTTTTGCGAGGAATTCTGGTTTTTTCTGCTCACCAGCCATGACGTCCACGTTGATGAATTCAACTTTTTCGAAAAGCCCTTTTTCAGCAAGTGCCAGACGAACGCGAAGAGGGTTGGGGAAGCCTTTATATTCATAAACTTTCATTGTATCTATCCTGTGTGATGTTTATATATCTATCGATAGGTAGATAAATGACAATGAGATACCCTCTTGTCAAGAGCCTATCTTTCGGTAGATAAACAAATGATGACAAAACACACATATTCTCCTAAGGCATCTGAGATACTGGATGTCGCTGAAAACCATATGCGTAAAGGCGGTTTTGACGCTGTTAGCTTCCGAGATCTGGCGGGCGCAGTTGGTGTAAAAAGTGCCAGCGTGCATTATCATTTCCCGCAGAAAACAGATTTAGGCCAAGCTGTAGTAGCCCGTTACCGAGGGCGGGTTCTCGAATCACTAGGTGATGCAGATGATGTGTCTGGTACTACTGTCGAGCGGCTTGAACGGTTGCTTACAATATACCGAACGGCCCTAACTGACGCGGACAGTGTGTGTCTCTGCAATATGCTTGGGGCCGAGGCACAGTATTTACCCGAAGATGTGGCAGCGGAAGTTGATATGTTCTTCAAGAGTGTATTGTCGTGGACTGTAAAGGCACTAAGTTCTGCCGAAAGTCAGCAGAACGCGGAAGAATGGGCAAGTTATTTATTGAGTAGCCTACAAGGCGCAATGGTTTTATCTGTCGCGACGAATGATCACAATCATTACCACAATACAGAGAAGTTGATTCGGCAGTCAGTGCAGGCTGTCTTTCGCTAAGGTGTAGCTTTCTTAGTTGTTGATGCTGGCGGCAATTGCTTCAGCTGCTGCGCGAGGGTTTTTTGCTTGTGTTATTGGTCTGCCAATCACAAGGACATCGGCGCCAGAGTTTACAGCATCTGCTGGGGTCATTACCCGTTTTTGGTCGCCAGCAGCACTCCCTGCAGGCCGGATACCTGGTACCACCAATTTGAAATTAGGGTTGGTGGCAGCGCGCGCCAACGTAATTTCCTTGGGGCTGCATACCATACCATCAAGGCCGTTTGTTGCGCCTAGAGCTGCAAGACGTGCTACTTGTTCTGCGACAGCATCTTCAACGCCAATAGCGGATAGGTCTGCATCATCCATGCTTGTTAGAATTGTCACACCAGTTACCCAAGGCTTGGCGACACTGTGTTTTTCAGCTTCTTCGCCAGCGGTTTCCGCTGCTCGGCGCATCATCTCTGGGCCGCCTTGGGTATGGATAGTGAGAATTTTGGGTGCGAGTGGTGCAACAGCGCGAATGGCGCCTGCAACGGTGTTTGGGATATCGTGAAATTTTAGATCTAGAAAAATTGGCATACCGGTTTCGGCAACGGCCTTAAAGCCATCTGCGCCGTTTGAGCAATAAAACTCAAGTCCGAGTTTAACGCCGCCAACGACACCGTTTAGCTGTTTTGCCAGATCAACGGCCTTTGCAGTATCAACTGTGTCGAGAGCGCAGAAAATTCTGTCGCTAGGCTGAGAGATTGAACTGGACATGACGGCAATTCCTAACAAAGTCGGTGTGGCTATACTTTCGCTGCCGTTTTGCCTGAAACTAGCGGTTTTTTCTAGTCGTTTTTAGAAATGCTGATATCGCTTGCGTTTTCATGCGCTTTTGCAGCTTTTAGCTTGTGTGCGTCTTCTGCCATGGCAGTCATCTGGCTGTCGAGATAGTCAGCACGCCGTTCAGCTTTGCGACGTTTGGTGAAACCTTCAAGCCTGAGCCAACCGGTTACAAATGCCGAAATGATAAGACCAATAAAAATACCAGCAAATAAGACGGCCCAAATGGGTATGGCGATGCCGTAGGGAAGTGGCTCGAATGAAATTTCTGTGATCTGTCGGTTGTTTACAGCAAAAATGACAAGTGCAATGCCCACTATTAACCATAGAAGACGTCGAATCAGGATGGCAAAAGAACGTGCCATTGCTCACTTTCTGAATTGGTGGAAAAGCCTAATTAGTCGTTTAGGCGTTCACGTAAGTCTTTACCTGTTTTGAAGTAAGGAACTCGCTTCTCGTCCACTTCGACCTTTTCACCCGTGCGTGGATTACGTCCAACGCGTGCTGGTCTTTGTTTTACTGAAAAAGCGCCGAAACCCCTTAGTTCAACACGATCTCCACGTGACAAAGCGTCTGTAATTTCGTCAAAAATCTTAGAAACAATGCGCTCAACATCCCGATAATAAAGATGGGGGTTGGCGTCAGCAATTTTTGTAATCAACTCAGATTTGATCATCTGCATGCTCCCCGTTGGCAACCAATTTGTTGCTGCTGGTTACAGGTTCACCCGCTACTCATTTATGTAAGCCTGCCATCAGACAAACCTTCCGTCAAGATAAGTCGTTAAAAGAAAAGGATTTTTATGAGTTTTTTGTTAGTAATTAATTAACAAGCAAATTTGAGAGGCTGATTCTTCCCGATTCTAGACAGTAGTTTTAGTGTCAGGCGTGTGAGGCTTGAAAGGCTGAAGTGATTGGGCACGAATCGTGGGAAGCCTTGGGTTTGCCTCTTGGTGTGAGCAGGTCCGATAAGCTGTTGGCCTGACAAGAAAAAGGCCGCCCTGAATGAATCAGAGCGGCCTCTTTAAGATTAGTTAGTAAAACGAGCGATTATGCGTCGTCTTTGGCTTTGTTAAGAGCCGCACCAAGAATATCACCGAGGCTTGCGCCTGAGTCTGTAGAACCATACTGCTCAACAGCTGCTTTTTCTTCGGAGATTTCAAGAGCTTTAATAGACAAGTTCACCTTGCGGCTTGATTTGTCTACGCCAGTTACCATTGCGTCAACTTTGTCACCAGCAGAGAAACGCTCTGGGCGTTGGTCATTGCGGTCACGTGCAAGGTCGCTGCGGCGGATAAAGGCAGTCATGCCGCTATCGCCAACTTCAACTTCGATACCGTTTTCGTTAACGTCTTTAACAACACAAGTAACTTGCTCACCGCGTTTCTTACCAGAAACATCAGCGAATGGGTCACCGCCCAGTTGTTTGATACCGAGGCTGATGCGCTCTTTCTTCATGTCTACGTCAAGAACAACGGCTTTAACTGTGTCGCCTTTCTTGAAGTCTTGGATAGCTTCTTCGCCAGCACGTTCCCAATCAAGATCTGAAAGGTGAACCATGCCGTCAACGTCGCCGTCAAGACCGATGAATAGACCGAATTCAGTGATGTTCTTAACTTCACCTTCGATTTCAGTGCCAGTTGGGAATTTGTCAGCAAACGCTTCCCATGGGTTATCACCGCACTGCTTAAGACCGAGAGAGATGCGACGCTTGGACTGGTCAACTTCCAGAACCATAACTTCGACTTCTTGGCTAGTAGATACGATTTTACCAGGGTGGATGTTTTTCTTAACCCAGCTCATTTCAGAAACATGAACAAGACCTTCTACGCCTTCTTCAAGTTCTACGAATGCACCGTAGTCAGTGATGTTTGTAACAACACCGTTAAGCTTCGCGCCAACAACATATTTTGCTTCGATGCCGCCCCATGGGTCGTCAGCAAGCTGCTTCATGCCAAGGCTGATGCGCTGTGTTTCTGGGTTGATGCGAACAACCTGTACTTTTACAGTCTCGCCAATTGCCAGAACTTCACTTGGGTGGTTAACACGACGCCAAGACATGTCTGTAACGTGAAGGAGACCATCGATACCGCCGAGGTCAACGAATGCACCGTAATCAGTGATGTTTTTAACAACACCGTCGATTGCATCACCTTCTTTAAGCTTACCAAGAAGCTCAGAACGCTGCTCTTGACGATCTTCTTCGAGGATAGAGCGACGAGAAACAACGATGTTACCACGACGACGATCCATTTTCAGGATTACGAATGGCTGCTCGATGTTCATAAGCGGTGTAACGTCGCGGATTGGGCGGATATCAACCTGTGAACCAGGAAGGAACGCCACAGCGCCGTTAAGATCAACAGTGAAACCGCCTTTAACGCGACCAAAGATAACGCCGTTCACACGAGCATCGCCTTCAAACGCTTTTTCAAGGTCAGTCCAAGCTTCTTCGCGGCGAGCTTTGTCGCGTGAGAGGATTGCTTCGCCGAGCGCGTTCTCAACGCGGTCAACATAAACCTCAACACTGTCACCAACAGCAATTTCAGCTGCTTGGCCCGGCATCGCGAATTCTTTAAGAGGAACGCGGCCTTCGGCTTTAAGCCCGATGTCCACGATCGCGAAATCATTTTCTACAGAAACTACAGTACCTGTTACCACGGCACCTTCGAAACCGCCTTCAGCAGGCATGGATTCGTTCAATAGCGCTTCAAAATCAGATGCGCTTGGCATTGTTGCCAATTCAGACATTTACGTCTTCCTTTCAAGTTCAACTGTTTTCGTGCCAGCCGGTTGTCTCCGGCGGTCTTCTTCTTTCATCCGTTTTAATGACAGGACCATCCCGCCATTTTCCTTGGGTGAAGGAAGCCTCTAACACCAACAAAAAAAATCCCACAGGTACCCACGAGGGGGACCCGGGAACTGCCTATGCAGTATCTTCGGTTATTGGAGCGGATCAGCTTATTACTGCGTTGCGGCCTTAACGAACTGAACTGCCCTAGAAAACACGGCGTCTATATCTAATTCAGTCGTATCTAGCAAGAGGGCATCTTCAGCGGGCTTCAAGGGTGCTTCCGCGCGGTTCATGTCGCGCTCGTCCCTGGCCTTCACATCAGCGAGTATTTCTTCGTAATTTACCGTATCGCCACGGCTTTCCATTTCGGCTGTTCGGCGTCGTGCGCGTTCCTCTGCGCTTGCAGTCACAAATAATTTCACGTCAGCATTTGGGCATACAACGGTGCCAATATCCCGGCCATCAAGCACCGCACCTGCTTTGTTGTTTGGCGGTGTGGTTGAGAAATTTTTTTGAAAATTCAAAAGGTTACTGCGAACTTTTGGCATAGAAGCCACTTTTGATGCGGCTGCGCCAGTGCTTTCTGCGCGTAGTTCAGGGTCCGAGAATAACGCTGTGTCAAGGGCCGCAGACGCCGCCTCAGCTGCTGCTTCATTTATTGGATCATGCCCCGCCTTTAGTAAGCTGAGACCAACCGCTCGGTATAGGGCACCGGTGTCCAGATACGCATAATCAAATTCGTCAGCGAGCCTGCGTGCAAGCGTGCCTTTACCAGCTGCCGCTGGACCATCAATAGCAATAATCATGCGAATCACCCCTTGTTTGGATAGTAGGGATTTATAAGTCTTACGGTAAATTCCGCTACCCCGAATTTCTACCTTTGTGATTGGAGGGGTATATGATAATAGAACAAATAGTGAACATTTGTGCGATAAGGGGATAGAAAAATGATCCAGCAATTAACACCAAATTTGCCTGTAGAGGCAATTGAACCGTCTGCTGCGTTTTTCGAGAAAATTGGTTTTGAAGTCGCCGTCAGAGTGCCTGAGGAAGGCGCCATGGATTTTGCGATTCTCATGAACGGCGACCAGCAGGTTATGTATCAAACCAAGCAAAGCCTGATTGATGATAGTCCGGCTTTTGCAAAGGCTGCGGATGTGGCGCCTGTGCTTTTATATGTAACAGTGCCAGATGTAAAAGCAGTTGCTGCAGCGCTCGAGGGGTATGAGGTGTCAATGGATTGGCGTGAGACCTTTTATGGGGCTAAGGAAATCGGCTTTACGGAGCCGGGCGGCCATATGGTGACATTCGCTGAATTCCCAGATGGGGTGAAGTAACTTTCAGATAAACTCTTGTCATTCGACGGCTTGGCTTGCGAATTCAGTATGATCAACGGGCAATAATAAACTCGCCGATCAAGTCATGTCGGCGAGTGACAAAATTGATTACATCATCACCCACTACTCCAATTTACATATGCAGCCGTTTTCATCTTGGGCTTGCTTAAGCATTGTCTCAACGGCCATTTCCATAAGCTGTTGTTGTGACATCCCCATTTTAGCCGCAAGCATACGCAGACGATTATGGGCGCTGTTACCAATAATCAGGGATTTGCGCACCCTCTTACCCGTTGCGTTTGTAACTGGGCTTTGGGCAAAGGACTGCGTTGATTTAAACAGGGGCGTCACGGGCGCTGCCTGAAAGCGGTTTGCACCTACTGCGTGGGCCTGCCCCTTCACGGCAAGTAAGCTGGCGCTAAGTTTTGCGGGTTCCATCGTTTATCCTCTTTCGGGGTTATCAATATTGTTTGTTTAGGCCACAGGCACTGCGGCGACATGGCTCGTAGATCGGTTTCCAAAAGTGGCGCGGTGGTTTGTGATGCGTTTAAAATTTGCCTTCACCGGGATTTTCTTTAGGCGCTCATCTACATAGTGCCAAAGGGCATCCAGCTCTTTGGCTGATTTCCCTTGTGGGTTTGTTTCTAGAACGGTGCGGCCATCAATCATGCTGGCTACAAAATCCTGCCGGTTATGAAGAATACTCGGTGCGACCGTACCATACTGCGACAGAGCAATAGCCGCTTCGCCCGTAAGCTTCGCGCGCATGGTGGCGCCGTTAATGATAAACAGCATGGGTTTGTTTGCATGCTCCACAAGGTCAATGGTCGCCCGCAGTGCCCGCAGGTCATGGGGGCTGGGCCGTGTGGGCACCACAACCAAGTCGGATTTTGCAATCACTTGCTGATTCGAGTGTGTAATGGCTGGCGGTGTGTCAATAAATACCAGCTTAAAGCCGTCAGCTTTCAGTTGGTTCAAGTCATCATCAAGGCTGCTGATATTTGCATGAGCAAAGGCTGGCTCAGGCGCTTTTCGTTCGTTCCACCAGTCCGCGAGACTGCCC
>JBFOLV010000529.1:0-12460 GCA_040830325.1 Kordiimonas sp.
AGCTTCGCGGCGTGAAGTAGAACGCATGATCGAAGACGGCCGAATCTCCCTAAATGGTAAGAAGCTCGAAACGCCTGCCACGCTCGTAAAAACCTTGACTGGCATCAAAGTTGACGGTGAGCCTATCGCGGAAGTGTCACAGACCAAACTTTGGCGCCTACACAAAAAGCGTGGCACCTTAACAACGCACAGGGACCCTGAAGGCCGACCAACAGTGTTCGATAGACTGCCTGGACATATGGGCCGAGTAATCTCAGTTGGCCGCTTGGACATGAATACTGAAGGTTTGCTGCTTCTCACCAATGACGGCGAACTGGCTCGGTGGCTTGAGTTACCCAAAAACAGCATTCTGCGTAAGTACCGTGTACGTGTGCACGGCCGGGTAAATGAAAGAGCACTCGAGAAGCTAAAAGACGGTGTCACTATTGACGGCATTCATTATGGAGCCATTGACGCACAACTAGAGCGTCAAACAGGAGCGAATGCTTGGTTAACCGTCGCTATCCGCGAAGGAAAAAACCGCGAAGTACGCCGTGTGATGGAACATCTGGAACTTTCTGTAAACAGACTTATCCGAACACATTACGGCCCCTTCTCGCTTGGTACACTTGAGCTATCATCAGTGGCAGCAGTTGGTGAAAAACAGCTGTATGAAGTACTTGGTGACTATTTCAAAGACGCCCCAACAGGTGTTGGTGCGCCAGAGATGAAACGTGACCCAAGCAAATGGGCCAAAGCCAAGAAAGACACAAAGCCAAAGCCTGGTGCGTCAAGACGGCGTAAGTTTGAAGCCTTTAAGAAAGGCGATGCTGATGCCCCGAAGCTTCGCACACTCGATGGCTCCAAGAAACGAACTGAAAAAAGTTCCCGCGACGATAAGAAGCGTGGAAGCGACCATATTTTAGACAAACGCTCTGGTGGCGGCACAGGTAGAGACAACACCAAGTCTTCTGGTCGGTCACAATCCAGAAATGCGGATAAACGCTCGGAGCGCCGTGGTGCTAATTCAAGCAAATCGGGTAGTCCTCGCGGTTCAAACTATACCGGCCCTGGTTCAGGAGGCTTTCAAAAACCAAGGCGCGATAAATGAGCCGTATCATTGCGGGGAAACATAGGGGTCGCCGCCTAAGCATACCAAAAGGGCGAGATATTCGCCCTACCACTGACCGCATGCGCGAGCGCCTCTTTTCTATGTTAACCCACAGCAGATACCCTGATTTACATGGGGCTTACGTGGCTGACCTGTTCGCGGGTACTGGTGCACTTGGCCTCGAAGCCTTGTCCAGAGGAGCTGCTCATGTCTCTTTCGTGGAAAAAGCGCCAACATCAATCGCCACAATCAAAGACAATGTGGCATCCCTGAAGGCTGAGAAAGAAGTAAAAATTCTTAAGAACAGCGCGACAGCATTACCTAAAGCTACGCAGGCTTACGATTTTATCTTCATGGACCCACCATACCGCCAAGGCCTTGTTGAACCGACATTGCTAAGCATTATATCAGGCGAATGGTTGGCAGAGAACGGCGTCATTATATGCGAACTAGCTGTAGATGACCCACTCAATCTACCGACTGAACTAGAAATCATCGACGAGCGCTCACAAGGCCAGCAACGCGTCCTATTTCTAAATTTTAGAGAATAATAGTTTCTCACGAAGGGTAGCCCTGGCCACCCACGTATCAGGTTTGAGCGCAGGTTTTCCAAGCGCCGCATTATGGTGTTTTCCTCCCTCACCATATCCTTATGAGACGAACTATGTTCGTGTCCCTGAGCAAGAGAAGATATTAGAAAAATATGTTTTCTCTTGCTCCCCTAGCCCTCGGCACTTTTTTGTTGGCGCGCACCCAAAAAATTGCAACACTCACAGACAGTTAGGCATCACCCTAGCAATTATTGGGGCATGGCATTGTGCGTGAACTAGAATTACGACTGGCACTGGTTTGTTACGGTGGGGCATCTCTCGCTGTTTATATGAACGGCATTACCCATGAAATACTCAAACTCGTGCGCGCATCCCGCGCTTATCAAAGCAGTGAAGGCGAACGCGACACCTTTGACCAAGCAGCACCACGCCGCCCCTATGCGACTGACACCGAGAGCCTTTATTTTGAGCTTTTGAAAACGCTCGGCCCGAAGATTGATATCCGGGTTGTAGTTGACGCTATCTCAGGTACGTCAGCGGGAGGTATAAACGGTATTTTCCTTGCACGAGCCCTAGCCCATGACTTGGATTTTGACCCACTTAAAAACATGTGGATGGAACTAGGTGACGTTGAAGAATTGATGGATGATGAAACCATCGCTGAGCGCTCAAGCAAATTCTATCTTTATCCCTTCATTTGGCTTTTCCGGAAACGCATTTACGGCGGAGAAAACACCGATCAGGAAAGCAGGCGCAAACTAAATCGCTTTTTGCGGTCACGTTGGTTCAAGCCACCCTTTTCAGGCGAGCGTATGCTTAGCTGGATGCTAAATGCCTGCAAAGGCATGGGCAAACCAGAAGCGGGGCAAAGCCTGATGCCGCCTAGCCACCGCCTTGATTTGTTCGTGAGCTTAACGAATTTCTTCGGTCAACCAAGGTGGCTAAAGCTGCATGACCCCAAGCGTATGCTGGAGCGACAACATAAAGTGTCTCTCAACTTCACTTACAACGAAGCAGAAGGACAAAATCAGAAAAGCGACTTTGACGATGATAATATTCCGGGCTTAGGGTTCGCAGCGCGAGCTACCTCATCCTTTCCCGGCGCATTCCCCCCCATTCGCTTCCTCGACCTTGAAGCCTACATTAAGAAAGCCGGTATACTATGGCCGTCACGCGAAAAGTTTCTGCGTAAGAACTTCCCGCATCAGCTTAAAGAACCGGCCAAACTGCAAACCATGTCTTTCATCGATGGCGGCGTTACCAACAACAAGCCATTTGGCGAAGCTCTTGACGCTATCTACAATCGCTCTGCGCACCGCGAAGTAGATCGGCGCGTTATCTATGTTGACCCCAACCCTGATGACCCTAGCGACCGCTTTAGGAATGCGCCGAAGGACATTCCCGGATTTTTCAGAACCATCTTATCTTCTCTAGCGGAAATTCCTCGGAACGAACCAATATACGGCGACCTCAGGGCTATTGCAGAATCCAATAAAGATGCCCGTCGTATCGAAGGCGTTTATGAAGCCATTGACGCGGATGTTCAAAAACTCATAGACCAGATGCTAACGATCGATGACTACCAGCATATTGAAACAGCAATGCTTTCAAGCTGGCGAGAGCGTGCCCACAGGCTAGCGCAGGAACGCGCAGGTTTTACATACGGCACTTACCTCCACAGCAAAATCCATCAGATACTCGAAAAACTAGCTACACTCATAGTTAACTGCGCCCAAGCCAAGGGGCATGACATTAGCTTTAGCCAAACGTTGGCTGCGGTGACTGAATGGGCTGACACAAGAGGTATCCTCAGTTCGGCGGGTGGTCAGTCCCTCAAGGACCAACAAGCTTTCATTACTTTCCTTAGAGCCTTCGATGTCGATTATAGAGTGCGCAGACTGCGCTTCACTGTCAAAAAATTGAACAGCTTTATCCAGCGCGACACAGACGAAATTCCAGCTATTTTCTATAAAGTAACAAAAAAACAAATATACAAAAGCCTGGAGGAGTATCGGTCACGCTGGCGGCCAGATTTCTATAAAGATACTTTTGACGATGTTTTGACAGAAGGATTTTCTCCAACGGCGCATTCCGTCAATGATATCCTCGCGACAATCGATGAAAAAATGATGCTGGAAGACCTGGATTATCTGAGCGATGAATTTTGCTCCTTAACCATCGGCAGCCTCACACACACCGAACTCAAACTCACCTTATTCAGAGCATACGTTGGCTACGCCTTCTATGATATTCTAACCCTTCCTCTCACGGCGCACGCTGACCTCTTGGAAGTAGACGAAGTACGTGTTGACCGTATCAGCCCGATCGATTGTGGACATTTGCACGGCGAGCAAGCCGCCCTTAAGGGCACTAATCTTTTCAATTTCGGCGCTTTCTTCAGCCGTAAAGCCAGAGAGAATGACTATCTCTGGGGCCGCATTCATGCTGCTCACAGGCTGACAGATTTTATCTTGAATGCTGCTGGCACAAAGAATGTGCCTGAAGGCTTTGATGTTGATCTGTTCAAGAAGAAGCTCACACACTGCATTCTCGACAGTGAAGAACCACACATGAAGCGCAGTAAAAAACTGATTGAGCGGCTGAGAAAAAAATTCCTGATATAACCACCAACAACTAAACATAGCATCGCTAAACAAGGTTTGCATTTCCTGTTGCAAATAGCTGTCTGATCGTTTGAAGTGCGTTGGGGAAATTATTCAGCAGTTCAGGGAGTGTCTCGTCATGATCAAAAAATTTATTCCAGTTGCCGCCGCACTTGTACTCGGTGCCTGTGACGTTGCTGATACGACAAAAAAGAATGATCAAGCGGAAGCGCCTGCTGTACGATTACCTGCTGCGCGTGAAGGCGTTGTAACGGACCGCTTCGCTACTCTTGCCCTTAGCTGTATCCACCGGGAATATCCAAACAAGATCAGCCATGTATTAAACTCTGACGCAGATGCGAGAACACCAAGCAGCCTAACCCCAGCTTTTTATGGCTGCTTTGACTGGCATTCTTCTGTGCACGGGCACTGGCTGCTGACGCGCCTGATGAAAGTGGACCCAACCTCCCCTTTCACGCCGGTTATTCTTGAAGAGCTTGGTAAAAGCTTCACCAAAGAAAACATGGATGCTGAGCTTGCTTATTATGGCGCTGAAGGTCGTAACGCTTTTGAGCGCCCTTATGGTATCGCTTGGTATCTCCAGCTCGTTACTGAACTACACGAAAGTCGCGCTACTGAACCGCAAGGCGCGTGGCGTGAAACACTGCGCCCACTTGAAAATGCTATCGTTGCGAAGGTTTCGGCTTGGCTACCGAAGCTTGCTTACCCTGTAAGGCTTGGTACCCACAATCAAACCGCCTTCGCCTTCGGCCTGATGCTTGATTACGCCCGTACAGTTAAGAACGCGGCGTTTGAAACACTATTGACTGACAAGATCAAAGGCTTTCACCTTGGTGATAAAAACTGTCCCATCGGGTACGAGCCTTCGGGCGAGGACTTCTTGTCCCCATGCCTGATGGAAGCAGATTTGATGCGCCGCGTGTTAAGCAGTGAAGAGTATGCTGCATGGCTAACGGACTTCCTGCCAAACATCCCTGCTGATGGTTCAGCTGACTGGTTGGCACCAGCTATTGTCTTGGATGCCACCGACGGCAAACTTGTGCATCTAGACGGCGTAAACCTCTCGCGCGCATGGGCACTTGAAGGCATTGCTCAAGCTTTACCTGAAACTGATAGTCGCCGCGCCGCACTTATGGCAGCGAGCGAGGTACATAAAGAAACAGGCATCAAAAGCGTAAGCGACAGCCATTACGCTGGCAGTCACTGGCTCGCAAGTTTTGCAACATATCTCACCACCAAGCGCGGATTAGTTCAGCCTTAACGGCGACCGAATAGTTTTTCGATATCGTTGAGCTTTAACTCCACGTAAGTGGGGCGACCATGGTTGCACTGGCCTGAGTGCGGGGTGGCTTCCATCTCGCGCAACAGAGCATTCATTTCATCCACCGTCAGGCGGCGACCAGCGCGCACACTGCCGTGGCAGGCCATTGTTCCAGAAACTTCCTCTAGGCGTTCCTTGAGGGAAAGCGCCTCATCTAGCTCCGTTAGTTCATCAGCGAGGTCACGCACAAGGCCTTTCACATCTATTTTCCCGAGCATGGCTGGCACTTCACGCACCACAACGGCACCTTCACCAAAAGGCTCTACAACGAGCCCCATGGCTTCCAATTCCTCAAGTCTTTTAAGCAAGCGCTCTGCTGGTGCTTCCTCAAGCTCAACTACTTCGGGCAGCAGCAAAGCCTGCCGTGCGACACCGGTTTCTGCAATCTGCTTTTTCATGCGCTCATAAACAAGGCGCTCATGAGCTGCATGCTGGTCCACGATCACGATGCCATCACTTGTTTGGCTAACAATGTAAGTGGCATGTACCTGTCCGCGCGCGGTCCCGAGCGGGAAGTTTTCATCTGCTGGCGCAATAGGCGCCTGAGTGTAGGCCTCTTGCGGCGTATCTATTGGCCGGGCGCTTGGCGCACTGATATCACCGCCCGGGTCAAAACCCATTTGAGTATTGTCTGTAAACGCTGCTGGTCTGGGTTCATCTGGGGCGTAAATTTGGTTTGCAACTTCTGCAAATCCTTGCGGTAAAGTTGGACGTTCCTGCGCACGCCCCCAAGGTAACGCGGGCCCAGCACCTTCAGGCCTAATGGCCCCAAGTGCCGCGCCAGCAACAGTAGTGGAAGCCCGGTGCCCAGCCATACCTAGTCCGTGCCTCAAAGCAGACACGATAAGGCCGCGTACCAAACCTGCTTCCTTAAAGCGCACCTCAGCTTTCGCAGGGTGTACATTGACATCAACGAAGTCTGCTGGGACCTCGAGAAACAAAGCTAGCACCGGGTGCCTATCGCGGGCCAGATAATCCTGGTACGCACCCCTTACCGCACCAACAAGCAGCCGGTCTTTCACAGGACGCCCATTTACAAACAAATACTGCTGTTGTGCATTCCCGCGACTATAGGTCGGCAGACCCGCAAACCCAGTAAGCTTAAGCCCTTCACGCTCAGCATCAATCTCAATGGCATTGTCGCGGAATTCGCGCCCCAAAATCGCGCCTAGGCGCTCAAGCCGTGCATCACCCGTTAAATCACCCACTGGCGGTGCACGAAAAGTGGTTCTGTCACCGTCGGACAATGTGAAGGCAATATCGGGGTGCGCCATGGCTAATCGCTTCATTACGTCCCCCGCCTGACCATATTCTGTACGGGCGGTTTTCATGAACTTTAAGCGAGCTGGCGTGGCGTAAAATAAATCACGCACTTCAATACGTGTGCCTGATGTGTGTGCAGCTGGCTCAACTGGTTTTTTAGTGCCACCCTCGACCTTAACAGCCCATGCTTCCTCGGCACCCTTTGCTCGTGATGTAACCGTGAGGCGCGCCACGGCGCCAATAGACGCAAGTGCCTCTCCGCGGAAGCCAAGGGAAGCGATATTCACAAGATCTTCATCTTTAAGCTTTGATGTAGCGTGGCGCTCTACCGCGAGGGACAGCTCCTCAGCGTCCATACCGCGGCCATCATCTGTAACCTGAATAAGTACACGTCCGCCATCGCGCATAACAACATCAATATGATGCGCGCCTGCATCAATTGAGTTCTCAACAAGTTCTTTAACAGCACTTGCTGGACGTTCAACCACTTCACCTGCAGCAATACGGTTAATGGTTCGCTCACTCAGCAGGTGAATAATGCCTGCTTTCGAGGGAAGGTCATGTCTATTTTGGCTTGTCATGCGCGGACCCTAGCAGGGAACATAGAAGAGGAAAAGAGGTACCAATGAAAAGTTGTTCTGTAGCTTTAAAAGACAGATTAACTACTCTTCCATTTCTCGAATAACCTGATCTAGCGCAGTCACTTCACGCAAGCGCTTTTTCCGATACCAAAGCGCCCAAAGAAATGTAGTCACGAGCGCAATACTAAATACAGCAGCTGTTGCAATGACCCTAGTTTCATCAGCCGGGGTTTTATCAGAACTGTGCCACACAGACCACAAAGTGTAGACCATTAGGAAAAAGCCGGGAGTAATGAACCACAGGTTTACAACAGCATAGCGGACGCCCGCTTGCGCCCTCTTTCTCGCTGACTTTAATTCCTCAAGTGGCGTTCCAGAGGCAGCATGCCATGCATCTTTTCTTGACCACCACGCAAGGTATAGTCCGACTACAGAAAAAATAAAAAACGCTAAACCGACGCCAACCTGCGCTGTTTCATGGCCGCGACCAAACATCCAGCTAATGCCCCAGCCAATACCGAACACACAAATTGCAGCTTCTGCAAAAAAACAAAACCGCATTAGACGTGTCTTTTTCTCAATGTTTTTAGCAAGAGCTGAAATATCTACATCAGACTTTTTGTCCTGCCAGACAGCGCCCATGTCTTTCCAGTCATCGTCAGCCATGCCGCAACTCCTTTCGAAGTAGATCTTTTGCGCGGTTCAATCTAACCGCCGCATTGTTCGCAGAAATCCCGAGTGCCTCAGCCACTTCTCTTGCCTCAAAACCTTCAAGCGCAAGTGTCGCTACTTGGCTTAACTTAAGTGGCAGCTTTCGTACCGCCACCATCAATTTATCTCGATCTATTTTATTGCTCACTTCAATGTCGGGGGCTGGCATGTTTTCCGCCTCTTCACTATCCAGCACATCCGTACCCGGCTGGCGCACCTCTTTCGCTACATGACTAGCCCCGCGGTAATGGGCGATACGCGCAACGAAGGTTTTCAGACTGCTACGTTCTTCAAATTTCGGTAGTCCGCGCCACAGAGCAAAAGCCATCTCCTGAAGCAGATCATTTCTCAGATCAGGGTCGTGCTCATAGGATGCAGCGATACGTCCAAGCATTGGACCATGCGCATCGAGCACTTCCCTAAAAAGCTGATCTTGTTTCTGCTTCACTATGCCTATTACCCTAAGCCGCTTTCAGCATTTGTTCACTGCCAAGCTTACGAGCAGCGACTTCAACACAAAGCATAGCAATAACAACAGCAACAAGACCATTTAGAATAATTGCAAGCAAAGATACCGCGCCACCAAGCGCACTTTCCTGCATTACATGCAGTTGTCCAACAATCGGTATAAGGGCGAAAAGCCCCTCGGGCGTTTTATCGCTGATCATAAAGAACATGCCTACCATCGCCGGCACGAACGTTAAAATTTGTAGTTGGGTATTGGCTTCCTTGTAGCTTTTAGCATTAAGTGCAACCAACACCTGTAGAGCAGCAACAAGCAATGCGTACGGCAACAAATTTCCAAGCATCGTTAGGACGTCCAAATTGAGCTTAATGCCCAACACGTCAAGCGGTGCTGCCTCAAAGGCATAAACGCCACCAACAACAGATATGGTAGTACCGACCACCCCAAACAATACAGCGACCATCCATTTACCAAGGATTAGTTCCCTCGTGGATACAGGCTGAGCAAGCAGTGGCTGCAGCGACTTGCGCTCACGCTCACCCGCCGTTGTATCAATTGCAGCGCCAAGAGATGAAAAGAAGGGTGCAAATAGAAAGAAATACAACATCATTGTTGCAAACTGCTTTTCCATCCCCCCTGCTGTACCAATGTTTCCTGTCTGCAAGGCAATAGGCGTTATCAACAGCGAAGGAATACCATTTGCGAGTAACCGCATATCCTGCACCTGCATGCTATATTGCCGGATAAGCTCGGTAAGTTCATATGAACGACTTGAATTTGTCTGATTGGTTCTATCTACAAACATCCGTAAGGTCGCAGGCATTGCTTCGCTGAACTTTTCGGTAAATTCAGGGGGGATAACAAGCAACACGTGCGCATCCCCAATTTGGCTCTCTAAAGTACCTTCGTCATTACGTGTATGAACGAGCACACCTTCACCGGATAGATACCTGACAAGATTAGGCGCATATTCTTGCCCAACAACAGCCAGCTGCATGGGGGACTTATCTGCGGCTTTTTCGGCGCCATAATTCAGTGCTAGAACCATGACTAAAGGGCCAAACAAGGCGAATGCTAGTGAGGAAAAAACGGTTCGGCGGTCGCGCGTGAAATCCATTCTTTCTTTTTTAAAAACATTGAGAATTTTACGCATTATGCTGCCCTCCCTTGAACACTAGTTAACGTGACAAACGCTTCTTCAAGATTATGGCTATTCGCTTTTTGTTTCAGCTCGTCAGGCGTACCATCAGCAACCACACACCCATCTGTTATCATCACCACGCGGTCTGCAAGGTCTTCTACCTCGGCCATAATATGGGATGAGAATAAGATAGTTCTGCCGTCTGAACGTAACTCTCTAAGAAGCTCCCGTAGCAACCGAATGCTCATCACATCAAGCCCACGTGTCGGTTCATCAAGAATGATATTCGAGGGGCTGTAAACCAAAGCTCTTGCTAGAGCTACTTTTGCTCTTTCACCAAGGGAAAAACCTTCGGTGCGGCGGTCTGCAATTTCCTCCATATGGAGTATCTGGATTGTTTTTTCCGCAGCAGCTTCTGCCTCAGAGCCAAACAAATTATGGAATCCTGCGAAGTAGGTCAGGTGTTCGCGCGCTGTCATGCGCCCATAGAGGCCAAATTCATCTGCCACAAATCCAAGCTGCTCACGTGCTTTAATCGGGTCTTGCGATACAGCTATCCCATCTATCTTTGCATCCCCTTTGGTGGGTTTAATCAAGCCTGCAATACAGCGTAATGTGGTGGTCTTACCTGAACCGTTTGCGCCCAGCAGCGTGGTGATTTCACCGTCTCTAGCAGAAAAGCTCACATCGCGCGCCGCATAGACATCGCCGTATGTTTTTTCAATGTTTTGTACTTCAATCATAATCTTCCCCCCGCGCTTAAGGCTTGCTACCGGCTGGCGTTAAAACAAATGCTGGCCGAACTGGTTCATTGAGGCACGCTGCGTCTATGCCTTCAGGCGAAGCAGCCTTGATAAAATCAGCCATAATGTCGGGTGCACATCCAAAAGCCGAAACATTGTTCCCGGCGTTCTCAGCAATCATGTGTTGCACATTACTGAGGCCATCTTCAGCAACACGCGCCATGGCCGGTGGGGTTACAGGATCAAGAGCGCCAGAAAGTATCAATGTTGGGATATCTGAAATAATTGGATCACCATATCCTTCTGGTACATCAAAAACTGGCCAGTTAGCGCATAGTGCTGCCCAATTATTGTAATAGATAGCACCGTGGAAACTATTTGCCCCCAAACGCTCTGCCTCTGCTTGATTAATTACAGGAACATCTTCACGGCACAGTACAGACAAGGTTGAACCAATTGTCATGGTGGAGGATGCCCAAGCTGCGGAATTGGCTGCTAGTGCACCAAATACCGAATAGTCACCTTGCTCCACCCGCTGAAGCGCGAAGGGTATAATACTAGTCTGTGATGGGACATAAAGCGCTGAGCGAACCGCCTCAGCGAGCCATTTATGTCCAACTACAACAGTTTCTGGTTTACCAGTCGCTGGGTTACGCAGCACTGTTTCAACAGGTTGCTCTTCCAGTTGCCGCAACAAAGTCTTTAAACGGCTATCGAGATCAGGGTGTACTTCCTTGCAGTCCACGTCGTTTTCACATGCATTTACAAGTTTCTGCCACGCAGCTTCTGCAGATACAGCCGCCTGCACGAACAAGCTTTCTTCAGGTGAAGTAACACCATCTAAGATAGCGCTACGAATGCTCTCAGGATACAGCTTCATATACAGCAAGCCTAAACGAGTGCCGTATGACCCACCCCATAAATTGACCTGCTGAACACCTAAACGCCGACGCACATGTTCTAGATCCTGAAGTACATCCATGCTGGAAAAATACCGAACATCTACATCCTGCTCAGCTGCACAAAGCCGGCTAAAGTCCTGAAGCGTCTCATCTGACACTTCGCCGTTAAATTCGTCAGGGAATTCACATGACAGAGCATGCGACCCGCCGGTGCCACGTTGGGCAACCAATATGATATCGCGGCGCTCACGTATTTTATAAAAAGCACGTTCTACCAGTGCACCATATGTAGTTGCAGCCTGCCCTGGGCCTCCCGCGAGAATTACAAGAGGGTCTTCCGCTGCATCCATAGTTTTGGCTGGAATGATAGCACCGCTTAGAGAAATAGTCGTCCCGTCAGGGTTATCCCACGCGAGAGGAACCTCCAAATCAAAACACTGAGCTGCTGTGTCAATGTTATCGATATAGCAACGATTATACTCAATACCCTCAGGGGTTGCCGCACGCACCGGCGATAACGCACTAACTGCATACAGCAAAACCGACACACAGCTTAGCAATGCAGCTTTAACTCTTATCCTCAAACTTATCATGACTGTTTCCCAATCAATTTCATATGCTTTTGTTCAAACAGTATGTGTGTTTCAAAAACTATTACAAAAAAAGTTTAGACAGTTTTTTTTGAGCAAGATTTTGACATATTCAACCAAATGGTTGACAATTAAATTTTCGCCTATATATTTAACCACATGGTTGAATATAATTCAGAACAATTAGACAGCGTCTTTCACGCCTTAGCTGACCGAACACGTCGAGGCATGTTAGCGCAGTTATCTACGGGCCCTCAGACGATTGGAGCCCTCGCAGAACCCTATGCAATGTCGCTGGCAGCAGCGTCCAAACATGTCAAGAAACTAGAAAGGGCAAAACTCGTGAAACGCGAGGTTAAAGGCCGCTCACATGTTTGCCACTTGGATGCCACGGTAATGGCAGAGGCAAACGAGTGGATGCAGCGCTATGAGCAATTCTGGACACATCGTCTGGATGCGCTTGAAAACGCCTTAAGC
>JBFOLV010000530.1:0-3055 GCA_040830325.1 Kordiimonas sp.
TCAACTACGATAACACGTTTATTATCCGGTCGTGCAGTCCTGTTAGTCTGGATAGGTACGGGAGGAGGCGCGGATCGTGACCTTTCAACCCTGGATGCAGCAACCGCTGAGGTAAACTCAGCACTTTCAGCGTCTTTTAAGTCAATTACATATCTATCGGAATAGCCACTTCTTGCAGCCAAAGGAAAAGCTTTAGTAACAACAGCCTCTCGCTTCAGATCTAATACAATCCTATAGGTGTCGGCTGAAAAAAGACCATGTCGATAACCAGCTACCGCCCCCAAAGCCTTTGCTTCTGATTGCACAGCCCATTTCACTTCAGGCAGATCAACAACCACCCTGCTTGGATTACTTAAGAGAAATATTCTGGGCTTAACACCGGAAGATAAGTCCAACACAAATCGCGTCGTGTCACCATTCTGTCCAAATCTAAGGCCAGAGATGCTGACATCCTGAGCGAATGCGCTGGAAACCGAAGCAAAAGTTAGCAAGCATATAAATGCCAGTGACCTCTTAACACCAAACACTAGCGATCCCTTTTCCTGTCAATCATAGGCCTATTTACCGCAAATATTGGGAAGTAACATTTTACGATACAAGAGAAACTATATATCACCTCCATTTTGGACCAAATCATGACCAAATCCGAGAAGATCTGCACAAGCTAAACAATTATGATTGTAATTGTGAAATTTACTAACTACGTTACCTCTGCAAGATTTCCGATTTTCCGCCCATAGTTGGCGGCGGATCGCGACGCCCACACTGTAAAGCTGAGGTCACAAGTGATGACCCGCTGACAGTGTCTGCGTCAAACAAGGACACGAACCGGCAATGGCCAAAAGGCTTTGCGCATTGATAATATTTCTAGGAAACCGCCTGAATCACGTTTTGGCGGCATTTTCGCGTGAGATACCTGCATTGACGGTAACTGCCCACACCTTTGCTAAACTATTATATTCAAAACAAAATCCAACTGCCTGCGCCCTCCATGAACGTATTCAGGATGACGACGCGCGGCAGTTCGTTTGGAGAACAACTTTATGTCAACCCGTATGCTTATTGACGCCCGCCACTCTGAAGAGACGCGCGTCACCATTGTTAAAGGTAGCCGTGTAGAGGAATTTGACTACGAATCCGCCACTAGGAGACAATTGAAGGGAAATATCTATCTCGCTCGCGTTACACGAGTAGAGCCTTCTTTACAGGCGGCATTTGTAGAGTACGGCGGTAATCGCCATGGTTTCCTTGCTTTTAGTGAAATCCACCCGGACTATTATCAGATCCCTGTTGAGGACCGAGAGGCCTTAATAGCTGAAGAAACAGAAGAAGCTAAAACACGCCAACAAGAAACTGATGCGGAAGAAGAAAAACCAAAACCACGCAGGCGTCGCGGTAGAAAATCTGCGGCAGAAAAAGCTGCGGAAGCCGATTCAGTAAAATCTGAAGTAATCGATGAACCAGCTGAAGAAGACGAAACGTCAAAAACTGAAGCAGATACAAAAGCAAGCGATGACAACGAAGAAGAAGTTGAATCTGCTGTAAAAGATAGCGATGAAGACGATAAAGATGCTGAAATTGAAGAGGCAGCTAACAGACGTCGTGGCCTACGCGCTTTAAAACGCAAATACAGCATTCAGGAAGTCATTAAGCGCCGTCAGGTTCTCCTCATACAGGTGGTAAAGGAAGAACGTGGCAATAAGGGCGCCGCTTTAACCACATATATGTCACTTGCTGGTCGCTACTGCGTACTTATGCCTAATTCTACTCATGCAGGCGGTATTAGTCGCAAGATTTCAAATATCAGCGACCGTAAAAAGCTTAAACAGATTATTTCCTCGCTTGGAGTATCTGATGAAATGGGCTTAATCGTGCGTACAGCGGGCCTCCAGCGGACAAAGACAGAGATTAAGCGAGACTATGATTATCTATTGCGTCTTTGGAATGGTATTCGAAAGCTTACTCTTAAATCGATTGCCCCTGCCCTCGTGTATGAGGAAGGCAATTTAATTAAGCGAACTATCCGTGATCTGTATGTACGTGAAGTAGACGAAATTTTAGTAGAAGGCGAAGAAGGCTATCGCTCTGCTAAAGATTTCATGAAACTGTTAATGCCAAGTCACGCAAAAAAGGTACAACATTACAGGGATCATATCCCGTTGTTTCATCGGTATCAGGTGGAAAGCCATCTGGAAGCGATGTACCAGCCTATCGTACAACTAAAGTCTGGCGGGTATATTGTTATTAACCCCACCGAGGCTCTAATTTCTATCGATGTTAACTCAGGTCGTGCAACAAAAGAGCACAACATTGAAGAAACTGCTGTTAAGACCAACCTAGAGGCAGCTGAAGAAGTAGCGCGTCAACTAAGGCTTCGTGATATGGCAGGCCTTGTTGTTATTGACTTCATCGACATGGAAGATCGCTCAAATAACCGTGCTGTTGAGCGTAAGATGAAAGAAATGCTCAAAAACGATCGTGCGCGTATCCAAGTAGGCCGTATCTCAAGCTTTGGGCTTATGGAAATGTCTCGCCAACGACTTCGCCCTAACCTCCTAGAGGTGGCGATGGAAACTTGTCAAACTTGTGCCGGTTCAGGCATTGTTCGTTCTGTAGAGTCGGCTTCGATCATGGCGCTGCGCCAATTGGAAGAAGAAGGTATTCGCGGTCGTAGCTCAATTGTCAGAGTTGCTGCAAACCCTGAGGTAGCTATCTACTTACTGAACAAGAAACGTGCTGCTCTTTCAGACCTGGAGCGCAGATATGATTATGTAATCGAAGTTCTTGCTCAACCTTCTCTTGGGCAATCTGATATTGAAATAACAAGAGAAACAGCAAACGGTGCTGACAACAAGCCAGCTCCGACGGCCGATGCTGTTGTCACGCTTGAAAGTTCTACTCCTAACCACGCATCAGGTTCTGAAGAGAAGAAGATCACGGATTCCGGAGAAGAAGAACAACAACCGAAGAAGAAACGCAGACGTCGCAGACGCCGTAGACGCGGCGGAAATGACGATGCTTCCGCGGAAGCACGCAATTCAAATGAGGTCTCAGA
>JBFOLV010000531.1:0-2255 GCA_040830325.1 Kordiimonas sp.
TAATAGACGCCTTTTACAAACATATACCGGATCGGCCCTTTTAAAGGGAGGTATACGTGAGTTTGCAGACTGGCGGTTTAAATATCGGTTTGGGATTTTAAGAAAACCTGCTGATAATCTCAATGAAGATAAAATTCGTGTAAAACTCTCTTATACGACATCTCATGTAATTGTAACATCACTTAGTTCTGGGGAGCGCTTCACAAATTTTAGCTGGAGATTATTTGGTAATAGTAGCCGGGTAATACGCAGTTTACAGGTCAATAACTTTCGAAAAGAAAGTGCCGGAGCTGAAATAACTTATAAATTCAATCGTTTTATTTCTTTGACTGGGTCAGTAAATGTTTCCTCTAACGGTTTTCAAAGTACAACCTTGTCAGAAGAAGGCTTTGGATGGGAAGCCGGATTCCGGTGGACGCCAGGCCGGAAACTGGATTTAACAGTACGTACGGGTCGAGAGGGTAAACGAGAAACTTGGTTTGCGTCACTACAGCATTTCTTTTCTGCAAGGCTGGATTTTCAGGGAACGTATCAAGATATAGTTACAGCTAATGCTTTGGTAACTAACGATAATATTCAAAACTTCAGGTTTGATCCTGATAAAGGTCTTGTAGACGCGCGTGGGTTACCTATAGATGAATCTGATCCCAAGTTTTCATATTCTGATACTGACTTTAGAAGGCAGGTGGCGCAGGGCACTTTAACATGGCGCCATAAACGCACAGACGTCTATTTCAATGGTACTATGGAGTGGCGTACTTTTGATGATAGTTCAGGTACCGCTAAAACCTGGGGAGTGTCTTCAGGCTTTAGACATAGAATTAATTCAAATACTTCATTGTCTGGCGGTACAAGTTATCGTAGAACTAAATTTCAGAATGTTACTAGAACAGATAATATAATTGATGCAAATTTAGAGTGGTCAAAAACGATATCGCGCTATTTTAGAGCTGTAATAGGTTATAAACATAGCGAACGACAGTCTAGTGAACCCGGGTTTGATTTAGAAGAGAACAGCCTGACGTTTTATATAAGAGGAACTTTTTGAACTGTTATGTATGAAAGTTTTTACAATCTTCAGGGGCGTCCGTTTCAGTTAACGCCGGATCCCAGGTTCTACTTTAGTTCTCGTACCCACAAGAAAGCGATGGCTTATCTCACTTATGGGCTTAACCAAGGTGAAGGTTTCATTATCGTTACAGGTGATATCGGTACTGGTAAAACTACTCTTGTTCGCCACCTTTTTGATACACTTGATCGCAACGAATATATTGCAGCAATGATTGTAAGTACTCAGCTCAGTGCTGAGGATTTGCTACGTAGTGTTGTTGCTGCGTTTGGTCTAGACGCTCAAGCTGATGACAAAGGGCAGCTACTTTCTCGCCTAGAACGTTATTTGCGTGAGCAATTTGCTATGGGGCGTCGTGCTCTATTGGTCGTTGATGAAGCTCAAAACCTATCTAACGCAGCGCTTGAAGAAATGCGCATGCTCTCTAATTTTCAGGACGGTGACAAAGCACTGGTTCAGAGCTTTTTGGTTGGTCAGCCAGAATTCAGGGAACGGATTTTCGCAGCACCGGAACTTGAGCAGTTACGTCAGAGAGTTATTGCGACGCACCACCTTGAGCCAATGGAGCGCGAGGAATTAGCAGATTATATTGAGCACCGTTTGAGCCTTGTTGGCTGGGATAATGATCCATGTTTCACAGCTGATGCTGTAGAAGCTATCTTTTCGCAGAGTGCAGGTGTGCCGCGAAGACTTAATACCCTTTGTTCCCGAGTGCTTTTGTATGGTGCGCTTGAGGAGTTGCATACAATTGACGGTGAAACAATTGAGGCAGTTATTGCGGACATGTCTAGTGATACTAGGCCCGTTGTTGCCACGTCTTCTGCACGGCCTGTTAGTCAGCCGGCTATGGGGGGGCAAAATGATGCTACTGTACCGCTAGAAGCTAGTGCCAAACCTGCAAATGCAAAAAAAGAAGCCGAGATGGAAGGGCGAATGGATAAACTTGAAGACATGATGAAGTCTCAAGATGAAACCCTTCAAAAACTTACAAGCCTTATGGCACAGTTAGCGGGTGGCGGCTCTAAGGAAAATGACGGCTAGTCAAATTGAAGAAACGCCTTGGGAACTCTCGGATTTGTCCGGGGTTTTAGATCACGAAGTAAATGCATTCACCGTGGATGTTGAAGAATGGTTTCAGGTTGGAGCATTCGAAAACACCTTATCACGTACTGATTGGCCTGACCTA
>JBFOLV010000532.1:0-11021 GCA_040830325.1 Kordiimonas sp.
ACGGGCCCAAATAGAATATGGGTGTTGACGCTCAACTTCGTCGAAAGCTGTTGCAGCGAGTCGATAGCGTCTTTTTTCCAAACTGTCTTTTGCGAGGTTGTAAATTACCTCTACATCACGGGCTACGTATGTATCTTCATTGTCTTTAGAACTACAGGCAGCAACACCTAAGATAGCAAAAAACAAGGCAAATTTCTTAAAACTACTCACGAACATCTTTGCTTTTAACTCCCGCTGCAAATAAATGAGCTTTTCAACTCGCCTTTAAGGATATATCCTACCGGTCTTGCAACCATTAGTATTATTTTTACCAAACCACTGAGGTGTTGACCCGGCAGTATTTGGTCGAAGCCGTTTCTCTAGCACAGGAACAAGCTCGCGCCAACGGAGAATAACCTTCAGCAAACAAGGAAGGATAGTCTGTGGTTCTGTTTACAGAGAATAATGAACAGGATAGTGGCGATTTTTCGGCAAGAAAGGCTGATTTAATCGATAAACATGTTGGACAGCGTCTGCGTGATCGAAGACGAGCTCTTGATATGTCTCAGCAAGATATCGCCCAGATACTCGGAATATCGTACCAACAGGTTCAGAAATACGAATGCGGCCTCAACCGCATTAGTGCAGGCAGACTATTTATGCTTTCACATATTATGAGCATCCCAGTAACGCATTTTTACGATGGCCTCCCCCCTGCGGAAGATATGCTTATGGGAAAAATCGATGTGGCAGACGTGATGATGCCAAACGTGGATACTTTACCTAATGCAAATATCCGAGATGCTCTTACCGACCTAGTCAGAGCGATCCGAGATTCAAAAATGATGTAAAAAAATGGCCGGTAAATATACCGGCCATTTCTTCTTTAATCTGAAATCTTTTATCTGGTCTCGCCGCGAACCAGCGCATCATAATCAAGCATAAGCTCTTTAGTAATCTCACCTACTACAAAGTTATAATCACCAATCTCTGCGAGAGGCGTTACTTCAGCAGCAGTTCCCGTTAAGAATGCCTGTTCAAAACCAGCCATTTCTTCCGGCATAATTGCGCGCTCAATTACATTGATACCACGCTTCTTAGCAAGATCGATCACTGTACGCCGTGTAATACCATCCAAGAAACAATCAGGTGTAGGAGTGTGCAGCTCACCATCCTTAACAAAAAAGATATTTGCGCCTGTAGCTTCAGCAATTTGACCACGATAATCAAACATAAGAGAATCATCATATCCATTGGCTTCTGCAGCATGCTTCGAGAGCGTACAGATCATATATAGTCCAGCAGCCTTCGCACTCGTTGGAATCGTGTCCGGAGCAGGCCGACGCCATTTAGAGATCTCAAGTCTAAGACCTTTCATTCGGGCCTCAGGACCAAAGTAAGATGGCCACTCCCACACGGCTACTGCGGCATGAATTGTATTTTTCTGTGCGGCCACGCCCATCATTTCACTGCCGCGCCACACTACAGGACGGCAATAGGCATCAACCAAGCCATTAATTTCTAGAAGCTTATTACAAGCGTCGTTGATCTCTTGTTTAGTTTGTTTAACCTTCATGCCTAGGATTTCAGCAGATGCAAACAAACGATCTGTATGCTCTTCTAGTTTGAAGATTTTGCCGTTATAAGCGCGCTGACCTTCGAAGACAGAACTACCATAGTGCATTGCATGGGTAAGTACATGGACCTGTGCATCTGTCCACTCAATGAACTCACCATCCATCCAAATTTTGCCGTCCATATTATCAAAGGAAGCCGCAGCCATCTCTCGTCTCCAAAGGTTTTACTTGCACTTGAGAATTGGGGGCTCAAACGCAAGGCAATACTATAATTTTCTACTTGATCGATCTATCATTCTGCCCCTATTATGTCAACATACCTGCCATAAATAGCGACAGGCCAATATGCAAAGAAAATTACCGCACTCCAATCTCTATCTTCGCGAAGAAGAATTACGCCGTGGTGTCGAGCTGCTTTATTTCGCTTATAGAGATTTCACAAGCGACCCAGACGCCATATTAGCAGAAACTAATTTGGGCAGAGCGCATCACCGAGTGCTGTATTTTGTTGGCCGAACACCAGGCACTACGGTATCTGGCTTACTGAAACTGCTGCGTATTACCAAACAAAGTCTATCTCGTGTTCTTGGGCAACTGGTAGACGAAGACTATATCGTCCAGAAACATGGCACGGAAGATCGCCGGCAGCGCCTGCTCTATTTGACTGAAAAAGGCCAAGAGTTCGAGAAAGAACTTTTTTCAACACAGAGGCAACGTGTCGCTCAAGCCTACAAAACTGCGGGCCCTGAAGCAGTTGCAGGTTTTTGGGAGGTTCTCCTGAATATTGTGAACGAAGCTGACCGAGAAGTTGTCCTGAGGCAGATTGAACAACAGCGGTAAGTTACCTATATATCCATCATATTCAACAAGCGGGGTTTCCATGACAATTGATGACCGCCTTCGCGAAGGCTACGCGAACTTTAAAGCTTCTACTTTTGAAAAAGATAAAGCTCTCTACTCGGAATTGGCCGAGAACGGCCAAAAGCCGCACACTCTTGTTATTTCCTGCTCTGATAGCAGAGTTCCGCCACAACATATTCTGTCCGCAGATCCTGGCGATTTGTTTGTGGTACGCAACGTAGCAGCTAGCGTATCAGAGAATGGCGACGATACAGCTGACAACAGCACAGCGGCAGCCATTGAATTCGCCGTTACGGCACTCGGTGTTGATAACATCATTATTATTGGTCACACGGGTTGTGGCGGTGTCGCTAGCGTGATTGATGATAGTGTCCCTCATGAAAGCTTCGTTGGAAAATGGATGGCACCTCTTCGCAGCTGGTTGTCTGCAAATGATGTTGCCAAAGATAAGTCCAACTCTGAACGGAAAGCATGGTTGGAAAAAGCTGCTGTAAACAGATCATTGAACAACTTGAAAACTTTTCCTTTCGTTGCTGAGCGCGCCGGTGCAGGCACCCTCCAACTCAAGGGGTTTATTTTCAATATTCAAACAGGTGATCTGTCTGAAGTGGTGCCAGTCGAAGATGGTTCTTATTCCTTAGCCGCATTATAAGCAAAGCAATAAAAACGGAAACTCAGAAGTCAGTCGCCGAATGGGCAGAACAAACCTTTGGCCCCGCCAAAGATCACTCCGTGCTCGTAACACGTGCCATCTCTGAGATGGAAGAATTGCTTGAGGCAGTCGAAAATAACGATACTGCGGAAATTGGTAAAGAAGCTGCGGATGTCGCCATATTGCTTTGGCGACTAATGGAGCAAAACGGTTTAGACCTCTCTCAAGAAATCATGAAAAAGATGCAAGAAAACAGGACCCGAGAATGGGCCCCTAAAGGCGATGGTACAGGCAAACACATAGCCTAAATATCTATCTGTGAATACCTAACCCAAACCGCAAGCGTGTTTCTTTTTGATCATAAGTAATTAAGTTTTCACCGTATCCTGTAAATAGTTGGCCATGCAGCGTGAAATTAAGGTTGCGCGCTTTTCCAATGCGCTTGATTGGGACTGTTACATCAAAAAGGTAACTACCTTTATTATTACCAAACTTACCTCTGCGGTATGAAGAGAATTGCACGCCTCGTTTTGCGCCAACAGTGAAGCCTAAACTAGAGTGGCCTCGGAAGTCGGCAATATCTATGTTATCTTCCAAACTGCCAACATACTGCCAAACATCACCTGTCAGTCTAAAGAACCAGTCCTTTGAAATTGGATGTTCATACGTAGCTCTACCATAGAAAATGTTAAGGCTGCGGCTATCATCCCCACCCTTTCCGTTTGATTCGTGCAAAATTCCTGTTTGAAAATCTAGCTTGCTTCCGTCTGGCAAGAATCCCAACTTTAAATCCTCAATGCTGTAAAAAGCTTCAGGCATAAAGTTGGTGTCCTCAAATGGCTTTGATTCTGCAGCCAGATCCCAGAAGGCTGTTTGGGTGTAACCCAGATGAAAACCAGACAGCCATGGTGCACTTTCTGCCCAAATACCTTGTGGGTTAAAAAGCTGATACTTGAGACTTATTTGAAATTTTGCATCAAACGGATTTCCGCCAAACAGAAAGTAGATTGGTTTGTATGTCGAGACACCGTTGATCAAGTTACCTTCAACGCCCTCCGGTTTCCCTACTTCTTGCAACTCCTCACCTGAGTTTCTTCGTTGTGCTTGAACTTCTGCCACATGCGTAGAGGCCGCTACGCGCACATATGCAGGTTCTACCGGCCAAGTCTCTAAACCCAACAGGTAGTATTGTAACTCAAGGTCATCAGGAAGGGTCAGCGAGTAGGTAAAGCGGCCAAAACCATTGCCCTGAAGGGTCAGCTCAGTTAGCTCCTCACCATCATAGTGCAACTGCACTTGCCGAAAAATGTATGGGGCATCACTTTTAAGATGAGCCTTAAGTGTCCGAGGAACACTATATGATGCTGAGCTATCGTTACCTATAAACACTGCCACTTTAAGTGTTGAGCCCGGGGTGTAGTCCCCCTCAATAATGGTTAGGGCCACTTCTTGTGCAATAGTATCGCTCATTCCCCCAAAACATAGGACTAAGGCTAGCCAGCAACGTTTAAAAAACATTCGTCCCCCCTCGTTCTCATCCCAGACACCTAAGCATTATATATGGCAAAAAAAAGGGCCATCTATAAAGACAGCCCTTTTAATCAATTCATTCCGAAGGACTTAGTCTTCGTATACGTTGCGTCCTGTTTTCACATTCTTCCACAATTTCTTCATTGAAAGATAGAAGATGATTGTAAGAAGCGCGAGGAACGCCATAACGTTCATGCCCATGTGATGGCGGTCAACCAGCTTCGGCTCCGCAACATAGGTAAGGAATGTAACAACATCCTTCGCCATCTGCTCTGGTGTCGCAGCTGTACCATCTTCATAGTCGACAATACCTTCACCCAGTGGTGGTGCCATAGAAATCTGGCCACCAATGAAATATGGGTTGTAATGCTTACCTGCACTGATTTCACGGTCCGCTGGAGCATCTTCATAACCAACCAATAGGCTGTAGAGATAGTTTGCACCATCGTGGCGCGCTTTTACCATCAGTGAAAGATCAGGTGGTAGTGCACCGCCATTTGAAGCCCTTGCAGCATTGTCATTCGCGAATGGTGCCGGGAAAGCATCTTGCGGCAAAGCTGCACGCATAGTCTCATCACCAGCATCATCAGGCTCGCCAGCTACTTCATACTCAGCAGCAAACGCTTTGATCATGTCTTCATTGTAGCCAAGATCATCAAGGTTACGGAAACGGAAGTACTTGAGGCTATGACAAGCAGCACAAACCTGCTTGTAAACCTGCCAACCACGCTGTGCAGATGCAATATCGTATGTACCGAAGTTACCATCGAATGACCACTGCATTTGCAGTGGGCTTTTATCCGCACCAGTTGCGGCTGAAACAGCCCCTGAAAGCCCTGCTACTGCAGCGAGGGTAATTGCAATGTTTTTAACAAATTTCATTGTCCTATTCCCCTTATTTCGCAGCTTTTGCAATAACAGCTTGGGAGATACTTTCTGGCAGTGGCAATGTTTTCTCAACTTTGCCAAGCACCGGTAGAATCACCAAGAAGTGCAAGAAATAATATGCTGTACCAATCAATCCAAGCACCGGCCAAATACCTTCTGCGGGCTTACCGCCAACGATAGTAAGAAGCACCATGTCAGCAACCAGGAACCAGAAGAAATAGCGGTATGTTGGGCGGAACTGCGCAGAACGAACCTTCGATGTATCAAGCCAAGGAAGGAAGAACAGCAACAAGATTGACGCAAACATTGCAATCACACCAAGCAGTTTAGCTGGAATGAACACAATATCTGTGAACGGAATACCAATATCAAACGTGATCGAGCGTAGGATCGCATAGAATGGTAGGAAATACCACTCAGGCACGATAGACGCTGGCGTCACGAGAGGCTCAGCCGGAATATAGTTATCCGCGTGACCAAGTGCATTTGGCATATAGAACAAGAAATATGCGAATACCAAGAAGAACACACCTGCACCAAACGCATCCTTAATAGTGTAATAAGGATGGAATGGAATTTGGTCAGCGTTTGACTTCACATCAATACCAAGTGGGTTACCACTGTCTGATACTTTCTTCGCCCAGATATGCAGGATCACTACACCAAGAATAACAAACGGCAACAGGAAGTGCAGGCTGAAGAAACGTTTCAGAGTTGGGTTATCAACAGAGAAGCCACCCCAAAGAAGTGTTACAATGCTGTCACCAACCACAGGGATTGCTGAGAAAAGGTTTGTAATAACCGTTGCGCCCCAGAAAGACATTTGACCCCATGGAAGTACATAGCCCATGAACGCAGTTGCCATCATCAGGTGGAAGATCACAAGACCAAGCATCCACAGTACTTCACGCGGTGCTTTATAAGAACCATAGTAAAGGCCACGAAGCATATGGATATATACTGCAATAAAGAAGAATGACGCGCCGTTAGCATGCATGTAGCGGATCAGCCAACCGTAGTTAACATCACGCATAATGCGCTCAACGCTATCAAACGCCAGTGAAGTATCTGGCGTATAGTGCATCGCAAGTACGATACCACTGATAATTTGCACTACGAGCATAAGCCCCGCAAGAGAACCAAAGTTCCACCAGTAGTTCAGGTTACGCGGTGTCGGTGTCTCAGCACCAACAACATTGTTAACCAGAGAGATAATTGGTAAACGCTCTTCGAACCAAGCGAGAGCAGCATTTTTAGGCTTTGCAGCCTTCCATTCAGCCATGATGTTCCCCCTTAACCGATCAAGAGTGTTGTGTCGTTGACGAATGCATACGGTGGCAAGTCAAGGTTACGCGGTGCAGGACCCTTCCGGATACGACCAGATGTGTCATAGTGAGAACCATGGCACGGGCAGAACCAGCCATTGTATTCACCTTTATCTTCACCAGAAGAAGTACCAACAGGTACACAACCAAGGTGCGTACAAATGCCGATAAGAACGAGCCACTTTTCCTGGCCTTCAACAACACGGTCAGCGTCAGTCTCTTTGTCAACCAAGTCTGAAACCGGGACGTTGCGCGCTTCTTCAATCTCAGCTGCTGTACGGTGACGGATAAAAATTGGCTTACCCTGCCACATAACCTTCACAGCCTCGCCTTCGCCAATGCTGCCTAGAGCAACTTCAACTGTTGCAAGCGCTAGCGTATCAGCTGCGGGATTCATTTGGTCGATGAATGGCCAAACAGCCATTGCGCCACCTACAGCCGCGCCGCCCGCTGCTGCAATATGAAGAAAGTCACGTCTAGTGCTTTCTTCGCCGTCAATTGTGTCTTTGATAGTGCTCATTTAATCTTCCCTGACAGGAACCTGTTGCGAAAGGTGATCAGTCATCTATTAGTCCAACCGCATTCTACCTCTGCATGCCCACGATTTCCTGCGGCACGAGGTCGCAGCCAATCAAACCATAAACATACCCATCCATAAGATCATATCCAAAAATTACAATAGGACCTATGGCGAATTGCGTTTGGTTTAGTCGGCCAACGTGAAAGAGGCAAGCCTTTATCCGGGGTTACCTTAAAAAAAATGGGTTAATTAAGTGTAGCATTCGTTCTTCTCATTGCGCCTTTCATCCTGTCGTTATAGTGTCCGCGCCATGGATATAGCTCTTTATCAACCTGATCAGCCCCCAAACACAGGCACATTACTGCGCCTTGGAGCCTGCATGAAAACTCCGGTTCATGTGATTGAACCCTGCGGTTTTCCTTTCTCTCGGCGTGCCCTGCAGCGCTACGCAATGGATTATGCTGACCTTGTAGAGCTTCATCACCACCTAGACTGGGACAGCTTCTTAAAATGGGCGAAAGAGAATGATCGCAGGATCATTCTGCTTTCAACAAAGGCAGAATCGACTTACTGCGATTTCAAGTTTGAGGCCGACGATATACTGTTAGTTGGTAGTGAATCGACTGGCGCACCAGAATCAGTGCATAACATTGCAGATGAACGCATCACTGTTCCCATGTCACCGGACGTAAGGTCACTAAATGTTGCAGTTTCTATGGCGATGGTGTTAGGCGAAGCTTTAAGGCAAACGGCTTCATGGCCAAATAGCTAACTACTAAAAGGACACTCCCTTGGATCTAGAAGAACAAAAACAAAAAGCTGCAGCATGGTTTAAGGACCTGCGGGACCAAATTTGCGCGACTTTCGAGGCTATTGAAGACGAAAATGCAGGCATGATGGCAGGTCGTGAAGCTGGCCGGTTTGAGCGAAAAGCATGGGACAGAACCAACCAAGATGACGGAGCGCATGGCGGTGGCGGCACAATGTCAACAATGCGTGGGGGTCGTGTTTTTGAAAAAGTTGGTGTAAACATTTCCACTGTACATGGCACTTTTACAGAAGAATTCAGAGGAAACATTCCTGGTGCTGACGAAGACCCACGATTCTTTGCCACAGGAATATCTCTAGTCGCCCATATGAACAGCCCCAAGGTACCAGCGGTACATATGAATACGCGCTTTATCGTGACCACTAAATCATGGTTTGGAGGCGGAGCAGACCTGAATGCCCCCCTCCCAAACAGTTATGATACGGCCCAATTTCATTCAGCGTTCAAGGAATGCTGTGACCGACATAACCCGGCCTACTATGAAAAATATAAAAAATGGTGCGATGAGTATTTCTACATCAAACACCGAAATCGTCCGCGCGGTGAAGGCGGTATTTTTTACGATCAATTGAATAGTGGCAGCTGGGCTGATGACTTTGCCTTTACGCAGGATGTAGGCCGTACCTTTAACGAAATATACCCCAAACTGGTACGCGAACATATGAATGAAAGCTGGACACCAGAGGAACGGGAAAAGCAGCTAGAATACCGTGGCTACTATGCCGAGTTTAACCTTGTCTATGACCGAGGGACAACATTTGGCCTTAAAACCGGCGGTAATGTTGACGCTATTCTTATGTCTCTACCGCCAGAGGCAAAGTGGCCCTAGGATAAAACAATCATCGCTGACATTGCCATTTACGCTGGTCTTTTTTGGAATGCTTTTCTGGCAGCAACATTGCTGCCAGCTTTCTCAGAGATTGCTCTAGCTGCCCTATTACATAACGGTAACGGCATACCCTTTTTGCTATTTTTGGCCGCGACCTTAGGCAATGTATTGGGCTCAGTGGTAAACTGGTGGCTCGGTAGAGGCCTAGCAAACTTCCAAAACAGACCATGGTTTCCTTTCAAACCCCATCACATTGAAAGAGCAACTGACCATTTTTCTAGGTACGGCAAATGGTCACTCCTGTTTGCGTGGCTTCCAGTTATCGGAGACCCACTGACGCTGGTTGCAGGAATACTGCGAACCCCCTTCCCTACCTTTCTTTTGCTCGTCACGTTCAGCAAGGCTTCGCGGTATGGGGTCATTTTACTTTTATTTTACTGATAACTCCTAGAGTCGTAAAAAAGCCTAGTTTGCTTTGAATAATTGCAGCAAGCCGCCTTTTTGAAAGGAATGACATGCTCAAAAACATGCTTAGAATCATTGCAGCACTACTAATTACCTCTGTATCCGTTGTAGCCCATGCAGACAAAGCGGACAAAAAACGCGGGAAAATTCATGAAATGCGTGAAGAGGTTCTAACACAACTCTTCAAAGAGCGCCCTCAAACGCGCGCGGAAATTGATGGTGCGGAGGGTTACGCAGTATTCTCCAATGTTGGTGTCAACGTGATATTTCTGAGTGCTGGTGGCGGTAAAGGCGTTGTCAAAGATATGAAGTCCGGCAAATACACCTATATGAAAATGGGGACAGCTGGTGTTGGGCTAGGTTTAGGCATTAAGGACTTTCGTGCGGTCTTCGTTTTTCATGACCGCGACGCAATGAATGATTTCATAGAAAAAGGTTGGGATTTCTCAGGTCAAGCTGATGTTGCTGTTGTTTCAGATGAAAAAGGTGGCGAAGCGAACGAATCCACAACCTTCAGCAAAAAAGTGAGTGTTTACCAATTCACTAAAGCAGGCTTAGCATTACAAGCCACCCTTCAAGGCACTAAATACTGGAAAGACAAAAAGCTAAACCGGTCCTGATTGTTTCAACAGCTGTGATTTACTCAGCGTGAAATCACTTTCTATCCACTTTGCTTCTAAATGGCTTAAGGCCTCGCCAACTTTGGGGCCTGCCAGCATGCCTTGCACCATTAGATCCCGCCCCTGAACCGGAAATATTGGCACACTCCAGTTTAACGAATAGCTATAAAGCGCTTTATTGCCCAAACATATTGCTGCAGCTGAGCTAACAGTTTGACCACGCTGGTAGATATATCGGCGCATTTCCAAATCAGCGAGTACCGTTTCCGCAGCTAAAGCTTGTTCCAAAGATTTAAGGAAACCCTTTTGCTTGTTCGAAAGCTTTAGCCACTTGGAAAGCGCTTGCGCATCAAAAGACTGGGAAAACAGTCTAGATAAACGAGTTAAAGGGTCAATCTCTGCATCAAGAAAGCTCTCATTAGCTACATACTCTTTCAACACTGAAAGAGACACTTCCTCTATGCCAAGACCATGAAACACCTTTGCTTCCTGCATCTCTTCCAGCGCAAATATTGGATTCTGTGCTTTCAGTAGCTTAGAGAGCTCACTTCTAACACGTTCAACTGATAGAGACTTCAGCATAGATGACAAATGACGGCAGGCATCTAAGGCGGATGGCTCAATAGCTTCTTTTCCCAAAAGAGCTTGAAAACGAAAAAGCCTTAATACCCGCAGCGCATCTTCTTGGATACGCTCTTTCGCATCGCCAATGAAACGCACTCTTCCTGCAACAAGATCCTGTTCCCCGCCAAATGGGTCAAATAGCTCACCTAACGACGTTAGATACAAGGCGTTGAAGGTAAAATCTCGACGCTTTGCATCCTCTAGCCAGTCTTTAGTGTATGCAACCTCAGCATGACGGCCATCAGTTTCAACATCAACCCGAAGCGTGGTTACCTCCAAATGCTTACTATCCAGCACTGCAGTAACTGTACCATGCTGTAGT
>JBFOLV010000533.1:0-2056 GCA_040830325.1 Kordiimonas sp.
GAACCATATCCCACCCGGAACTTCTGTCACTTTCAATTGCTCACCTCGACTGTGATGCCTTCTATGCAGCAATCGAAAAACGTGACAACCCAGAACTGGCCTCTAGACCTGTGCTTATTGGCGGCGAGCAACGGGGCGTTGTCTCCACAGCCTGTTACATTGCGCGCATGTCTGGTGTTCACTCAGCAATGCCCATGTATAAAGCTAAAAAACTATGCCCAGACGCGGTTATCATTCGGGGCAACATGAAACTCTATCAAGAAGTTGGTCGCGACATTAGGGAGCGCATGCGTGCCCTTACTCCTGTTGTGGAACCTTTATCAATTGATGAAGCTTTCCTAGACTTAAGTGGCACTGAAAAACTCCATAAAGCAAAGCCAGCGACCCTTCTCGCTAGGTTCGCCAAAGAAATTGAAGATGAAATAGGCATTACCGTTTCCGTTGGCCTAGCACCTAACAAGTTTCTGGCCAAACTTGGATCTGACATGGACAAACCAAGAGGCTTTACAGTAATTGGCAACAGTGATGCCAAGGCACTCCTTGCAACGCTTCCCATTTCTAGAATCTACGGCATAGGGAAAAAGTCCGCACAAAGCTTAGCCAAAGATGGCCTTAGTCAAATCTCCCAGCTGCAAACGATGGATGAAGCCTCTCTTATTCGTAGATACGGCGAGACTGGGCAGCGGTTGTACCGCCTGTCTCGTGGCATCGATAAACGAACAGTAAAACCTGGGTCGGGCGCTAAAAGCGTGTCCTCCGAACGCACTCTCGCTAAAGATCTAGCAGATTACACGGCACTAGAAACTTTATTATGGGGCTTGTGTGAAACGGTATCTGCAGACCTTAAACGCAAAGAACTTGCAGGCAGTACAATCACCGTCAAACTAAAAACCAGCATGCACAGGATAGTTACACGCTCTCGCACGATCGATACGCCTACCCAACTCGCTGAAAATATGTTTGAAGTCGGCAAAGCACTGCTTGAACCTCTTGCTGATGGCACGCCTTACCGACTAATCGGTATTGGAATGAGCCAATTCAGGCCTCTACGAGAAGCTGACCAAGCAGACTTGCTAGAGCCTAAAAGGACAAAAAAAGCAAATGCTGAACGAGCGATGGACGCTCTAAAAGGCAAATTTGGTAAAACAGCTATCAGCAAAGGCAGAAACTTCAAAGCGGCAGAAAATGCCTCCACAACTTCCCAAGAAAAGAAATAATACACAATAAAAACAACACCTTACCCAATCGCACCGGTGGCACACCTCTTGCTTTGCCTATCTTAAGTTATTGTAGTTAGGAGACGGGCATGACCGAACAGCCAACAGGAAAACTGTCAAAAAAAGCTGAGCTCAACCCTTATGTGAGCACCCTTGCAAGTAAATTAATGAAGACAGCTGCTAATGCAGAGCTAAAATTTGATAGCTCAGGCTGGCAACTCATTACTGAGGTACTTAGCTATGCCGCAGCAGCAGAACAACGTATGGCAGAACAAGATGAACGCATTTCCTTCCTTGAACATCTTTCTGTAACTGACGAGTTAACCGGCATTACCAACAGGCGCGGTCTACGCTCGGCGATTGGACGTACCCTCTCGTCAGCCGCCCGACACAGAGAAACGGGTGTTCTTGGCTTTTTAGATCTTGATAATTTTAAGCAGGTAAACGATATACACGGGCATGCAGCAGGAGACGCTGTATTGAGGAAAGTAGCTAAGTGCCTAAAGGCACACGTACGCCCTGAAGATGTTGTCGCTCGTATTGCAGGTGATGAATTTGCTACAATTCTGACTAGATGTAGCGCAGAACAAGGCAGAACACGCCTCAGAGCCCTTCAACGTGAAATCAACAAGAGCACGGTAACCGTGGGCAGCGAAAAAATCTCAATCAGTTGTTCTATCGGCATTCAGCATTTTGATGGCAGCTCTGACCCTGGTGAACTTATTGATGCGGCAGATCAAGCGATGTATGACGACAAACAAGCGAGAAAACAGTCCCATATCAGCGTTGCATAAAAACTTCTGCAAGGGGCATCACGTGCCCCTTTTTTATTGCTCGCA
>JBFOLV010000534.1:0-9701 GCA_040830325.1 Kordiimonas sp.
GATGTTGGGCCCTCATTTTCCGAACAATACTAAATAGCTGGAAACACCATTTATGAAAAAACTGCTTAAATCACTGAGAGGTAAGGCCTTGCCTCTTAAGAAAAGCAGGAAAGTCATCCGTGATGCAGGCTTGTTTCAACAGGACTGGTACTTAGATCGATATCCAGATGTAGTCCGTAGCAAGCATGATCCACTTGATCATTACATTCTCGAAGGTGAAAAGCTCGGCTACTGGCCTAACCCTTATTTTGATCCAGCTTGGTATTTGAAAAACACTGCTGCCGCTCGTCGTAGCAAACTAATAGGCTTACTGCATTATGAACTAGAAGGATGGAAAAAAGATAAGAAGCCATCTGAACATTTTTCAAGTAGCCTCTACCGCGAGCAATATCCTGATGCTTTGAGCAACGGCGCGCAGCCCGCCTCTCCTCTCAGTCATTTTCTCACTAGAGGTCGTTATGAAGGCAAAATTGCTTTTCACAGCCATTTGGAAACACTAGACCAAGCCGAACAACTTATTCGTGACATGCTCACCATCCATGAAAGCGGTATGTTTTCTGGAACATGGTACAAAGAGTTTTATGTGGGACTTTGGTCTAGCGACATCGATCCTCTATTTCATTATGTGAACGAAGGCCACGGCCAAAATAAAAAACCAAACCCAGTGTTTGAAACTTCCTGGTACCGATGGCAACACCCAGAGGAAATTGGGTTTGAAAACCCATTTGTACACTTTATCGAAAAGGGTGAGAAAGAAGGACATGATCCTTCGTCCGACTTCTGCACGAAAACCTATTACAAGCAAAACCCTGAGCTGATACGCGGTAAAGATAGTGCCTTACAGCATTATCTCACGCACAGTTTGCCTAAAGGGGAGCCGCGCCCACAGCCAGGCGCTGAAAAACCATCAAGTGGTAAAAAGCTATCGGCTTCCGCAAAGCTACCTCTACACACCGGACTTCGGGGTATGATTGACTTTGAAGCAAAGGAACTTGCACCCGATAGTAGCGAATACAAAAGTAGCAAACTGAAAATTCATTGGGTTATCCCTGATTTTGCCGCTGGTGGCGGCGGGCATATGACCATCTTCCGCATGGCTCATTTCCTAGAGTATTACGGCCACAAACAAACATTTTGGATCAATGATCCGTCGATCCATAAAACTGAAGAAAAAGCTCAGGATACAATCCTGAAACATTTCCAGCAGTTTACTGGAAAGGTCAAATTCCTCGACAAGCGGTTCAAAAAAGCAAAAGGCGACATTGTTATCGCCACCGATTGCTGGACAGTCTGGCCCATCTTGTCCGCAACGAATTTCAAACGCCGCTTTTATTTTGTACAAGATTTTGAACCAAGCTTTCACGCTATGGGCAGTCTGTATCTTGCCGCGGAAGAAACCTACAAGCAGGATATTGACTGCATTTGCGCCAGCCCTTGGCTTGAAAAATTGATGCAAGAAAAATATGGGCGCTGGGCACGCTCCTTCTGGCTGGCTGCGGACACTGCACTTTACCACCCGGTACCAAAGCTAAAGGAAAACAAACGTCCTCGCATTGCTTTCTATGCACGACATTTCACCGCACGCCGCGCGGTCGAACTCGGCATGTTGGCGCTTGAAGAGCTTGCAAAACGTGGGGTTGACTTTGAAGTCGACTTCTTTGGTGCGCCGCTAGAATTTAAACAAGCCCCTTTCCGCTACAAAGACCATGGGGTAGCAAGTCCGGAAGAACTCGCCGCCATATTCCAACAAGCCGATGTAGGCGTTGTTTTTTCCGCCACAAACTACTCGTTGGTTCCCCAAGAAATGATGGCCTGTGGTTTACCAATTGTGGAATTGGACGGCGATAATACGCGCAGTATTTTCCCGCCAGAAGTTGTCAGCTTTGCGCAGCCCCACCCTGCAAAAATTGCGGATGCTATTGAAGCACTAACATCAAGCACCAAGAAGCGACAACAGCAATCCAAAGCCGCACGTGAATGGGTCCAGAAATTCAAGTGGGAAGATGCTGCCAAAACAGTTGAAACCGCTCTCCTAGAACGCCTTGCGGAGTTCGGAACAGACAGCAAACCAAAACCAACAAAAAAGTACCGTACATCGCCAAAAGCTTCTGTGGTAATACCAACATATAATGCGGGCCCAGTGCTAGACAAAGTACTCAGTGCTGCAACCACTCAGCGCACACCCTGGCCTTTCGAGATACTGGTTATTGATAGCGGTTCAACTGACGAAACCCTCGACATTATCGCCAAATATCCTGATGTCCGACTGCACTCGATCGACAAGTCTGAGTTTAACCACGGCGATACTCGAAATCTTGGTGTCAAACTAACAGAAGGTGAGTTTGTCGCCTTCCTTACACATGATGCCATGCCAGCAAATGCAAACTGGCTTTATAATCTTGTTACAAGCTTGGAAATGAACCCTAAGGCAGCTGGTGCCTTTGGCAAGCACCTAGCATATCCCGAGGCATCTCCTTATACGGTCAGGGATATGAACGCGCATTTCAGTAACCTACTGAATTACCCACTGTATTTAGATAAGGACACAAACACAGGTCGGTTCAACGCACGAGATCAGCAGTGGATGCAACTGCTTCATTTCTATAGCGACAACAATAGTTGTATGCGTCGATCAGTTTGGGAAAAAATACCTTATCGCCCCGTAAAATTCGGTGAGGACCAAGTTTGGGCAGATGACATTATCAAAGCCGGGTACGGTAAAGTATATGCACCGCGCGCTATGGTTTACCATTCCCATGACTTTGAACCCGCAGAACATCAAGAGCGGAATATGACAGAGGCAGCGTTCTTCAAACACTTCTTTGGCTACGCCTTAATCAAAAATAGAGCAGCGCTAGAGCAAACACTCGCAGACCTAAACAAGAACGATGAAGCGTGGGGAAAAGACAAAGGGGTAAACGCCGAAACGATTGCCAAGCAAAAAGCTCTAAATGAGGCGCGTCTTCTTGGCTACCTGGAAGGATATCAGGCTGACACGACAGATATGTTCTAATAAAACTTCTTATTAGATACCAGAATGCCCAAGCCTACGGTCAGTAACTAACTGCACTTTGGCTTCGTCATATTCCTCACCTAAAAACTCAAATAAAGGTTGGAATGCACTAACGTTTTCACGGGTTACCTCGTGGCGCATTCGAATAGCTCGTTCGGGATATTTCTTAAGGTAACTTTCGTACAACGCATCTGCGCCTTCTATAATTTCCTGTACTCGTGCAGATTTCATCGACGCCCACCAGCCAGACTGGGCAACTTCCTCCCAAGGCCGAGTATTGAAAATAAACTTGCACGCCTCAAAATTTTCATAAATGAAATCGAGGAAAGGCTCAAAATCTTCAGCCCCAGCTTCATGGAAGCGTATTTCTTTAAAACCAACTACACGCGCTTCTTCTGGCGGTTGCAGTATCTCATCAACAAAATTATCGATTAGACGCCTTGTATAGCGCTCAGGCTTCACCTCATCAGCACCATACCAAGGATCATCAGAAGCATGCGGGTTCTTACCATGCACATACCGCATAGTATGAGCAGCTTTACTCGCTAAATAGAGCGGAAAGAGTCCGTTCATATTCTCACCGCGGACAAAGTACCCTGGTATTGCTTGCAATACTGATTGCAAGACAGTCGAGCCTGATCTGCCATAAGTGACAATAAAAATATACTGACGCTTCTGTAGCACTATTTGCTGATCCTTTTGATTTCATTCTATTTTTAAGATGCTACCACCAGCATAGCAAGCGGCATCTCTAGTAAATTTTCCACTTGCCGCCCCCCCACAACACCAATTACCCTTAGGGAATTGGCACTACTCTTCGAGGCGCCAAACTGTCAGGAATACATCTGTGATTATCAGTAACTTATTGCTCATACCCGGTACTGGGGACACTGCATCGGAAATTTTTCATGCCTTACGCTATGAAAAAACGGTTCGTCTATATGCAGTGAATTTGGGCGTTGGTAGTGAGGAACATCCGCCCACACCGCATAGAATGACACCGCTCAGACAATTACCTGGTTTGCACGAAGCAAGTTTTTTGGATGCCCTCAAAGAAATTCTAACACACACCTCTATCCATTACATTGTCCCAACAACGGCGGAAGCACGAGAGTTTTTCAAGCAACATAGCGATGTAGCAGCAATATTGGATACACAATCAACTGGCAGCTTGCCCCATACCACAGAAGAAACTTCCTTTGTTCTTGATTGCTGTTCCGATAAAGAGCACGTGCCTATCTATATTGGTGCAAGGCAAAAAGGCCTAACATCTGATGGGAAGCATGTTCTCTGGGAAACAGCTCTTTTGACTGATAAACAATCCAGAGCCGTCGCCAATACTGCAAAAAAATATAGGTTAACCGGTGCTTGGAGTATGGCCATAAATACTGACGGCCAGCTCATGGCTGTTACCCCATTCTTCACACCTGTAATGGGTATTTACCGTGCGCTTGGTGTAAATTTTATGTTGCTGATGCTTCATACCTCGCGAGACAACCCTGTATCGGCCCTGCCAATTAAAGGGCAATCCAAACGACTGAACTCCAAACAAGCCGTTAGTTTGAATCTAGACTATAAAACAGTATTCCTAGACATGGATGACACCTTGATTAGCCATGGCAGCATTAATGATAGTATCTCTACTTTTATATACTACTGCCGCGCCAACGGCATCCCCATACATTTGATTACTCGCCATTACCGCAATCCTGTGATCACACTATGCGAATTTGGTATTGCAGAAGATCTATTCTCTTCAATAATTTGGATAGAAGATGACACACCCAAAAGTAGCTTTATGCTGGAAGCTGATATGCCCCTCTTTATTGATGATGCATTTTCGGAACGTCGAGCAGTGTCCACAGCGATAGACATTCCCTGTCTGCCGCCAGAAGCTGTAGAGGCCCTAATGACTAATCTATAAACTGTCTAGAAAGCTTTCCTCAGTTACAAACTTTGACCGAGGAAAACCCTGAGCGGAAAGTAGATCAGCATACCCTTCATCATCAGCAGCAACTGTCGTGACAGCATGTTCAAAAGCAAGCAACTTTGCCAAGCCGACATCCACATTGGTACCTGAAACAAAAAATTCTTCCGCTAGATAAACTTGCCCAGAAGCCCCATGCAATCTCGCTTCACCGAGCGCTTCAACAATTGCAGACGGTCCGCAGGCGATAATTCTATCGGAAGTACGTGCAACAATTGCAATGTCGTCCGGAGCAAGCACCGTTAATTCACGCTGATATCGCTTCCCTAGGTACACGGAATACTCAAGTTCATTATCAGGCAAAGAGAAGGGTACAATTGTGTCGGTTAGGCTTTGCCAATCGAACTCGCCTCCGATTAGGTGTATATTCTCAACGTCGCCCGCACTCTCAAGAACAACTGTGATTTCACCATCACCAGCCTTCAGGATTTCGAGTAAGTGCCGCAACTTATCGACAGCAGCTTTACTGGACAAAAGCTCAGCCCTGAAAGCAATGAGCGTACGCTCAGTGTTTACACAAGCGGGAAAAGGCTCCCTTCCCTCTATCGCGCAAATATCGCGAATAAGAATTTCCCTCACCGTGCGCGAATGTGGTCCCGCAAATGTACGCGATGTGTGCTTGGCATATGCTGGGTGTTCAGAAAGCCCTTCAGTCAGCTCAGCAAATACTGCGCGCAAATTAGTCACTGTTTCAGACCCTTCAGGGCCTATTCCTTCAGGCGAAGTTGGTAAAGATAAATGAAAATAATGATCACCATCTATAACAGCGCTGCTGTCGCCATTTGCCAAACGCCATAACACCGCAGTATCCGCAATCATCACATCGGCCATGCCGTCCGCAGCATCAGTTGGTACCTTATTAAAGCCTACCCGGCCAACGTTGAGAAGTTTGATGAAGGCTTGATCGACAGATGTCTCTCTCAGTGACCAGAACCACCAACGCATATAGTGTTGTTGGCTTTTCAGGTGTTCCCAGACAGATTTGGGAACAACCATTATCTTTGTTGGGAAAAAATGCTCCGTCGCATTATAGGCCCATGCTTTGAACTGTTCTGTAAATTCTGATGGTGTCTGGACCTTCGGCGAGGCCAGCGGATCGCTCATCAACAAAAACAGTTCATCTTCAGGAATATACACAGCCATCACCGGCGCTTCATGGTGCTCTAGCCGCATAATATTCTTCGGGTCGAACAAAGCCTTATGCTTAGTTCGAATTTTCTCTACTAACCCATCAGCAAGGCGACGGCTGTCAGCGAGCATACTTTCAGGCCTCCCTCTGTAAAGGAAGCCTGTATCAGCAGCTCTCACACCGTGATACCCAGCATCAAGTGCTGAGAGCCAAAACTCCCAGTCCTCAAAGCCTGATGTCATAGTTTCATCAAACATCACACCCGCCTTGAAAACATCGGCACGGACCATAGAGCCTGCTTCTGAGATATTTCCCACCAAATGTTTCAAGGGACTGTAGGTTGGGGCCGTTTCACGCGTGTCAAAACCATCTTCACCCCGGGTCAAACCAAAGAAAGATATATCTGGATAGGCCCAACCTATTTTGGGATCTTTGCCAAGTGCACGCCGATAACCATCCAAGCTATTTGGTGACAGCCTATTATCTGCATCAAGCAGATAGATTGCGTCGAGATCTGGCACCAAATTCAGTAGGAACCGAATACCCGCGTTACGAGCCCCTGGTAAACGCGTATTTTTCTGGCGCAGATAAAACAGATTACCTTGATAGAGTGGTAATAAATGCGAAACAGTTTCTCCTGTTTCTTCAAACCGGCAACCATCATCAACAACAACAACGTAGACTGGCCGGTCAGTTTCCTGCTCGCAGGCCGAAACAATGGCCTCCGCTAGAAACTTTGGGTGACCAAAAGCGGGAATAACAACCCCGTACGGCTGTTTATCGCCCTCATTCACCTGCCGCTATCTCCTTAAAATCGGTATCCAGAACCCTAATACTAGTGACGTGTGGTGCCATTTCGAAGGAAAGAAGATACCAACGACACCAACCATAACTGGTTTTCCCTTCAGTTACAGGCAAGGTTATGAAAAAGACCTCTCGCTTCTGCCCGTTGCTTTCAGCAGGAATCAGTTCAAGTGTTCTCTTCTGTAATGCGGATAAACTAAGAGACGACCACTCTGTGCCCGTTTCATCGCTCCCTATCATCTCTCCCTGTCGCACCTTGTTTGCAACCCGATCAATAACCGCATTTGATTGCTCACCGGAGGGAACTACCCCTAGAACATATATAAAGTCATCAGCTTGACCGTGCGCAGTGCCTACTTCGCAGGCAATACGTTTTGTGTTTTCCGGTAGCCCACTAGCGAGAATTGCAGCACAATTCCCGTTACTTAGCGGGTGTAACTGCATCGCCCCCGTATCATCGCTGAATTCAACAGGCCAAAACCCAAGTTTTTCGCGTAATGCGATATGCGCCTGTTTACCTTGATAATATGGCAGGTGATCAGCTAGCTCAGGAAAACGGTGAACGCGGATTTGAGTGTTGTGCTTGGTCGCCTGTTGAAGTTGTTCTGCGGAAAAACCCACAACTTCCTGAGTGGACGGAATATGCCTGGTAAGAGTTACCTGTTGCCAGCGACACCAGCCGCGATCGTTCTTTCCTTCAACCACAGGCATAACACAAAGCAGAAGGTCGTGATCAGCCTCTAGTTGGTCATCGAAGCAAAGGTTTACTGAACCGTCAGATCCCGGCACCAACACCTTGGAAGACCACTGCAATCCACTTTCTTTCCCAGCAGCGGCCAGCTTAGAGTGCACATGTTGTGCATATAACTCGCTTAAAGCAGCTTCGTTTATCTGACCAGCAGGTGCCGCAACAAGCAGTGCGATACAAGGAGCAGCCTTTCGGTGGGCAAGTCCAACCATTGCACTTACTTCTGTTAGTCCTGCAGTAAGGCAACCTGCCAATTGGACAGCTGCTATACTATCTTTTAGAACATGTGTTTGAACCCAGCGGCCAGAAGGGTCGTGTTTTAATACATCTGAACCCAGTACTAATGTTCGCGCAGATTCTGCTTCGTGTCCTCCAAAGAAACGTCCTCTTTCAGCGATAGTTGCGGCACTCAACTTAGTACGCACCGTATTTGCTTCAAAGGATGGACTATCCGTTACACTCGGTGGTGCAACCAGGCCGCGCTCAAGCCGCAGAGCGAGCGTCTTACTATCATCTGTACCAAACCGATCTGCAGTTTCATCTGCTAAGGCAAACTTAGGCCCACTAGCACCACGCCATTCTATCTGTAAAATACCGTCACCAAACGTGCGGCCTGCAACATCTGCAACGATGAAATTGTGCCAACCCTGTTTAAAGCTCACGTATGGCACTTCAGAAACACCTATAATAGCGTGATCTGAACGTCGTCGCACAATAAGACTAACAGAACCATTATCTGCGGTTGCTTCCTCTGCAACATATACAGCAACACCCGTGAAGCTTGCCAGATCAATGGGCAAGACTTGACTAAAGCCGTATGTTACAGCGTCAGCATCTGGGCCCACAGTTTCTGTGCCCGGGTGTAAATCAAAGCAGATCGTTCGCGTGCTATAACCAGCTCCAACGATCATGCGCTGTGCTTTCTCAAAGCCTAGAGAAAGCTGTTCATTCTTATCCCGAAGTGACACTAGCTGGCGCTCAGCAACGGACAGGGAGCCTCTTGCAGAGACAAGCTCTCGGGAAAGAAGCTTGTTTAAAAACACGCCTATCTTCTTTTTCCCTATTAAGGGAAGGCCCGAAACTTCGATAACTTCAGGCATATATTTGGGATTTTGAGACGCGGCAAAATCTAGGAAGTTAGACACTAGTTCCCTGCTTGCAGCCGTACCAACTATACCCAACAAACCAATCGGGAGGCCGATAAAAGGAACACTGCCCTCTTCGTGGCTATCTTTCTTACTAGCACAGGAAACAACACCATTGGATTGTAGCAGAAACACAGAGACACAATCCGGAAGCTCCCCCCGAATTTTTTTCATAACTCTGCTATCAACTATCAAACTACAAGTTGCCGCGTAAATTTTTGCAGCAGCCTTAGATGTTAGGGTAAGTTGTGGCACTTCCTATTCCCCCGAATTTGAAAGTAAACTTACCCTTTAAACGCCTTAAAAGCAAAACGCGTGAAAGGCTCAGATATAATTTCCATGAAAGTCTTAGCTTCAGTTTGAATATAGACCTCGGCAATATTCCCAGGCACCATCTGCTCTGGCGCAACCTCGGCTGGCAACTTTACCTTAACGACATAGCTCCCCGCAGGATTTCTATCGTTAACGATACTGTCAGCGGATACATAGGTAAGTTTACCATTAACCGGTAGCCCTTGATTTTCCTGATCAGACGGGAAAATAACCTGCACATCTTGTCCAACAAAGACCTCGTCGCGGTCAGTGGCCTGAAGCTGTGCTTCTATTGTTAAAGCATCATCTTCTGGAAACAATATAAGTACTGTTTCGCCAGGTTTAATTACTTCACCAATTGTGCGCTTAGCTAGCTGAAAAACGGTACCAGAAACCGGCGATCGAACAACCGCTCGCTCCATAGAGTCCGTTAACTGTAAAACTGCAGATTCTGCGTCATTTAGCGACTTTTGCGTGGCTACCAACCTCTCGTTTGACTGAGCCAAAAAACGATATCGGCGCTGTTCTTTTTCAGATTCATATATATCAATATTATTTGTTGC
>JBFOLV010000535.1:0-2665 GCA_040830325.1 Kordiimonas sp.
AAAGAACACGGTGGAACTCAGAACCTGGTCCAAATTCCTCTAGTTTCGAGACACAACGCTTGTGCCGCAGAAGCGATTTAGGCGTCATAATCACAAGTGGCTTGCGGAACGGGCGGTGCATCTGACGACGAAGCACATGGAAATAGTTAGCCGGTGTCGTACAGTTCACAACCTGCCAGTTATCTTCAGCAGAAAGCTGTAGATACCGCTCTAGCCGTGCTGACGAATGCTCTGGCCCCTGACCTTCATACCCATGTGGTAACAACAATACCAAACCAGACATACGGAGCCATTTTGCTTCAGCAGAACAGATGAACTGATCAATAATGATTTGCGCACCGTTGGCAAAATCACCAAACTGGCCTTCCCAAAGTGTCAAGCTATTTGGTTCAGCCATTGAGTAACCATACTCAAAGCCCATCACACCAAACTCAGAAAGATGACTATCAAGCACTTCAAAATGCGCTTCTGGGTTAATCTCTTTCAGTGGCACATATCGGTCTTCGGTTTTCTGATCAACAAACACTGCATGACGGTGACTGAAAGTACCCCGGCCACAGTCCTGCCCTGAAAGCCTCACACCATAACCTTCACGAAGAAGCGTACCAAATGCTAGAGCTTCACCAGTTGCCCAGTCAAAGCCTTCACCGTCTTCGAACATCTTGTGCTTATTATCCAGCACACGCTTCAAAGTACGGTGGATGTTAAACTTCTCTGGAATATTAGTTAGCTGTTCACCAACTTCACGCAGCATGATTTCCGCAACGCCTGTTTCAGCGCGGCGTTTTTCATGGTCTTTGTGTGCAAGGCCTAGGCCTTCCCATTTCCCTTCAAACCAATCTGCTTTATTTACAGAATAGTCCTTAGCCGCATCAAATTCGTCTTCGAGGTAACTGATAAACTCAGCTTCCATACCTGCGAACTGCTCGGCCGTGATAACACCTTCCGCAATAAGCTTATCAGCATACAACTTTACAACACTCGGATGCTGCTTGATGGCTGCATACATAAGTGGCTGCGTGAACGCAGGCTCGTCACTCTCATTGTGACCGAACCGGCGATAGCAGAACATATCGATAACCACGTCACGCTTAAACTGCTGACGGAATTCAGTCGCAATTTTTGTCGCGAATACTACAGCTTCTGGATCATCGCCATTCACGTGGAAAATTGGCGCTTGAACCATCTTCGCAACGTCAGATGGGTATGGGCTTGAGCGAGCAAACTGAGGACTCGTTGTGAAACCAATTTGGTTATTAACAATAAAGTGGATTGTACCGCCTGTATTATAACCACGCAGGCCCGACATACCAAAACACTCTGGCACAATACCCTGCCCAGCAAATGCAGCATCACCGTGCAACAATAGAGACAAAGTACCGTTATGTTCTTTGTCGCCTTTCATTTCTTGCTTGGCGCGCACCTTACCAATCACCACTGGATTAACCGCTTCAAGGTGTGAAGGGTTTGCATTCAGTGACAAGTGAACTTTATTACCATCAAATTCACGGTCAGCACTGGTACCAAGATGATATTTCACATCGCCAGAACCTTGAATATCATCAGGCTTAGCTGAACCACCGTGGAACTCGTTAAAGATTGCACGGTATGGCTTCTGCATTACGTTTGCGAGAACATTGAGGCGACCTCGGTGCGGCATCCCAATAACGATCTCATCAAGACCTAGCTGACCACCAGTTTTCATGATCGCTTCAAGTGCAGGCACCATGCCTTCACCGCCATCAAGACCAAACCGTTTTGTGCCTGTATATTTACGGCCCAAAAAGCGTTCAAACTGAACAGCTTCAATCAGCTTATTCAGGATCGCTATTTTACCTTTATCCGTAAACTGAATTTCTTTATCGCGGCCTTCAATTTTCCGCTGAATCCAAGACTTTTCTTCAGGATCATTGATGTGCATAAACTCCACACCAATGTTGGAACAATACGTCCGTTTTAGAATGGCTAAAATTTCACGAACTGTCGCTGTTTCAAGACCCAGCACGCCATCCATAAAAATAGGACGATCAAGATCATTTGGACCGAAGCCATATGTTGCAGGTTCAAGCTCAGGGTGTACAGGACGTTCTTCAAGACCGAGTGGATCAAGGTTTGAATTTAGATGCCCGCGCACACGGTAAGTACGCACAAGCATAAGCGCGCGAATACTGTCTACCGTTGCCGAGCGGATATCAGCGGCAGACGCAACTACCCCCGCTGATTTCGATGGTTTATCCCCTTCGATGAACATATCAGAGCCATCAAGGCCTGTTGTTAGCTCATCATCGGGTCTTAATGGCCAATCTTTACGGGCCCAACTGGGACCTGACGCCGTAATCCCTGTTTCCAAAGCTGAAAAATAGTCCTGCCACCCCTGATCAACAGAAAGAGGGTCGGCGCTATATTTTTCATAAAGCGATTCAACAAACTGCGGGCTTACGCCTTCAAGTGCAGCGATACGGTCTAGGTCAGCTCCCATGGGCATATTGGCGAGGCTTATAACCTCGCCCCTCTGTAATTAACGATTAACCACCAATTGCTTGAAGAAGAGTAGTACCAAGTGCCGCAGGGCTATCTGATACGACGATACCAGCTGAACGCATAGCTTCAATCTTATCTTCAGCGCCACCTTGGCCACCTGACACAATCGCACCCGCGTGGCCCA